>NZ_JBEXWB010000402.1:0-5199 GCF_040629645.1 Streptomyces sp. NPDC005899
CGGGCACCGGCGGCACCACGACACCCCGCCCGGCCGCGCGTACCCCGTGTACGCGCGGCCGCGCGGGCGCACCGAGCTGCCCGCACCAGCTGCACGACCTGTACCAACGCACCACTTCGCACCACCTCCCTGACACCCACGTCACCGACGTGCACCCGACCGGAGGAAGCCGTGGCAGCTACGCCCAGGTTTCGCAAGGACGCAGTCGAAGGACCCGACCGTGAGGACCCCGCCGGCTCCGGCGGGAAACACCCGGTCGACGAGACACTCCCGCCCCTCAGGATGTTCACCAGCGGGCTCCAGCACGTGGCCGCGATGTACGCGGGCGTGGTGGCCCCGCCCATGATCGTCGGGCCTGCCGTGGGCCTCGACGCCAAGGAGACCGCCTTCCTCATGGGGGCGAGCCTCTTCACCGCGGGCATAGCCACCCTGCTCCAGACCCTCGGCTTCTGGCGCATAGGCGCCCGCCTGCCGTTCGTCAACGGGGTCTCGTTCGCCGGGGTCACCCCGATGATCGCGATCGGCAAGGACCGGGGGCACGACGGCATCGCCGTCATCTTCGGCGCGATCATCGTCGCCAGTCTCCTCGGCTTCGTCCTCGCCCCCTACTTCTGCAAGCTCGTACGCTTCTTCCCGCCGGTCGTCACCGGCACCGTCATCACCCTGATCGGTGTCTCGCTCCTCCCGGTGGCCTTCAACTGGTCCCAGGGCGGCAACGCGACCGCCGACGACTACGGTTCGACGACCAACATCACCATGGCCGCGGTCACCCTCGTGATCGTGCTGGCCCTGCGCAAGCTGCTGCGCGGCTTCCTCCAGCAGATCGCGATCCTGCTCGGCCTGGTCATCGGCACCCTGATCGCGATCCCGGTCGGCATCACCGACTTCGGGGCCCTGGGCGACGCCGGCCTGGTCGGCTTCCCGACGCCTTTCCACTTCGGCGCCCCGCAGTTCGAGATCGCCGCGATCATCTCCATGTGCATCGTCATGCTGGTCTGCATGACCGAGTCCACCGCCGACATGCTGGCGCTGGGCAAGATCGTCGGCCGGCCGGCGGACGAGCGGACCATCGAGGGCGGCCTGCGCGCCGACACCCTGGGAAGCGCCGTCAGCCCGCTCTTCAACGGCTTCATGTGCAGCGCCTTCGCCCAGAACATCGGGCTGGTCGCGATGACCAAGGTCCGCAGCCGGTTCGTCGTGGCCGCCGGAGGCGTCATCCTCGTGGTGCTCGGGCTCGTCCCCGTCGCCGCGTCCGTCATCGCCCTCGTACCGCTGCCGGTGCTCGGCGGCGCCGGGATCGTGCTGTTCGGCTCGGTCGCCGCGAGCGGCATCCAGACCCTGGCCGCCGCGGCCCTGGAGAAGGGCGAGAACGCGCTGATCGTCGCCGCCGCCGTCGGTGTCGGTCTCATTCCGATCGCCGCGCCGGACTTCTACCACGCCTTCCCCGAGGACCTGCTCGTCGTCCTGGACTCGGGCATCTCCACGGGCTGCGTCGTGGCGATCCTGCTGAACCTCGCGTTCAACCACTGGGGCCGGACACCGCAGGACGGGCCACAGGACGGTGTGGCGGACAGCGACCTGCCGAAGGAGCCTATGGCCGTACCCGTAGCCCACTGACCGGTCCGGTGTGCGTACGGCCCCCGGCCGGGGGCCGTACGCACACCGGTGACGTGACGTCAACCGGGCGTACGCGGGAAGACCGGGCGTCGGCGGGAACAGCCGGGCGTCCGGCGGGAACGGTCCGGCGTCCGGGGCGTCAGCCGATGTGGAAACCGTCGCCGTAGACCTGCCAGTCCAGCGGCGGGTCCAGGGCGAGATTGCCGTTCCGCAGGAAGACCCGCTGGGCGGTGTCGACCCGGCTGGTGTCCGAGTGGGCCTCCTCCTGCCGCATCGCCCAGACCCGTGCGTCCAGGAACGCGTCGAGGTAGGCGACCTCGTCGCCGCCCTGCGACGGGGGCAGTGCCCGGTCCAGCGCCAGCCGCCGGATGGAGCCGAAGCTCGTGCTGTCGCCGCCTCCGCCGTGCATGACGATGGCGTCGTAGTAGGCGAACTGCCCCAGCGTGCCGAGCCCGTCGGCCTTGGCCTGACGGACCGCCGGGTCGAAGTACACCCGGTCCCGCTCGTCGTTCTGCGCCTGCTGGAACGCCGGATCGGACGCCGCCCGGGCCCAGTCCCCGGTGAAGCCCGGGTCGAGGCCCTCGTGCGAGTCGGTTCCGTCCACCGCGCGCAGGGCGGGCAGGTACCTCTCGAGGACGTTGCCCGGCGTGCGGCCGGCGTACAGCTCGACCAGGTCCAGCATGTCTCCGGTGCCCGAGCAGAAGCCTATGATGCCGGCGGTGTAGCCGCGGCCGTCGCCGATGTCCTCGATGTAGCGGTACTGCGCCTTCCAGTCGAGCGAGGAGTTCTCGGCGCTGGAGACCAGCCGCATCGCGATGTCCTTCTTCGCGGGGTCGTCGAGCCCCTTCTCCGGGCCGCCGGAGCCGGCGCCGGAACAGCCGGTCAGGGCCAGGAGCAGGGCGGCGGCGAGGACGGGACGTCTGTGTTTCACGTGACAAGCCTGCCAGGCCGGGTGCCGGAGCCTGCGGGTGTCCGGCGCCTGTAGCGTTCGGGGCATGGAAGATCAGTCTGTTGTGGATGTCGGCGACGTGCGGCTGGCGTACCGGGCCTGGGGCGACCCGTTCGGCTCGCCCGTGCTGCTGCTGCACGGTCTCGGCGGCTCGTCCGCGAGCTGGGAGGCCGTCGGCGGCCTGCTGGGTGAGGAGTGGCGGGTGTACGCCCTCGACCTGCGCGGGCACGGTGAGAGCGACTGGCCGGACGAGTACGGCTTCGAGCAGATGAGGGACGACGTCCTCGGTTTCCTCGACGAGCTCGAACTCGACCGGGTCGGCGTCGTCGGGCACGCGATGGGCGGAGTGGTCGCCTACCTCCTGGCCGAGGAGCACGCGGACCGGGTGGAGCGACTGGTCCTGGTCGAGACCCCGCCGCCCTTCCCGGGGCAACTGGCCGCCGAGGGCCCGCCCACCGGCCCGGTGGACTACGACGAGAACGCCGTCCCGGCGGTCCGCGCGCAGATCGGCGAGCCCGACCCGCGGTGGGAGGAGGAACTGGGCCAGATCGTCGCGCCCACCCTGATGATCGCCGGGGGCCCGGAGAGCGGCATGCCGCAGTCGCGCCTGCCGGACATGGCCTCCCTCGTCCCGGACTGCAGGCTGGTCACGCTGGGCGGCGGCCACCAGGTCCACAAGAGGCACCCGGATCAGGTGGCCCAGCAGATCACGGAGTTCTTCACCAGCTGACAGGGCGGACGCGGCGGCGGAGCGGAGAGCGACGCCGGCCGGTGGTCCCCCGGCGTCGCCGGGTCGCGGGCGTCGCCCGGGGGACGGATGTCACCGGGGCCCCGGCCGTCCCCGGTCGGGGTGACAGCCGCCCCCGTCACCCGGCCGCCAGTCCGGGCGGCGGCCGCTCAGGGCGATCACCTGGTCCAGCAGCGGGGCGCCGGGCGGCACGGGGATTGGCGGGCCGAAGGGCGATTCGGTGGGCGCCCCCTCACCGGTGGGGGTCAGCAGGGCCTGCGACGCGCGCAGTCCGGCCTCGTCGGCCCGGAAGGACTGCCCGGTCGCCCGGGCCAGGTCCCAGCCGTGCACGAGCAGTTCGTTCTGGACGACCATCGCGGCGACCCGGCCCGGCAGCTCCACCCCACCCGCCCTGGTCATGCCCTGCCGGGACGCGGGCGCGCGCCACGCCGCGACCAGTTCGTCCAGCAGCGGCCCCAGCGACTCGCGCCAGTCGTCGGGCAGCGGGGGGAGCCCCGGGCCCGGGGGAGTGTCGGTCGAGGCCCCGAAGCGTTTGTCCGCCGCGTCACGGAAGGCGGCGGCCAGCCCGACGACATGGGCGAGCAGGTCGCGTACCGCGTAGTCGGGGCAGGGCGTCGGGTGGCTCATCAGGTCCTCGCCGATCGCGCCGGCCAACTCGCGGACGCGCCGGGCCGCCGGTTCCAGATCGATCGCGGGTGCGGTTTCGCTGTCGGTGTCCATACCCTTCCGACTCCTCCCGGCCGCGGATCTCATCGCCGGAGCGGGACATTGCGGAACGTTCCGTGCCTGCCCCTTGTCGGCGGCCCCACCCGCATGGCATACAGGTCTGGACCATTGCCCCGGATGGAAGGCATCTCTGTGCAACGCCCCCACGCACGCACCGCGTTGACCTGCGCCGCCGCCCTGCTCCTCGTCTCACTCACCGCCTGCGCGGGCGGCGCCGAGGCGGACGACCGGAAACCCACGCCACCCCGGGGTGTGACCGCGCAGGCAGGCAGTGCCACCTCCGTGCACGTCATGTGGGAGCAGTCCACGGACGACAAGGGCGTCACCGGCTACGAGGTCTACCGGGAGGGACGCAAGGCCGCGTCGGTCCCGGCGGGCAAACGGATGACCGACATCGGCGGGCTGACCCCCTCCACCGCCTACACCTTCACCGTCAGGGCCCGCGACGCAGCCGGAAACCTCTCCGCCCCGGGCAGCGCCGCCCCCGCCACCACACCCGCGGCCCCTGCCGCCGACACGGCGCCGCCGACCGCCCCGGTGAAACTGCGGGGCACGGCGGACAGCGGCCGGACCGCCACCCTGTCCTGGGGCGGCTCCACGGACGACGTGCGTGTGACCTCGTACGACATCTACCAGGAGGACTCCAGGATCCACACCGTCGCCGGCACCGGCACCACGGCCCGGCTCACCGGACTGCGGCCCGGCACCGTCTACACGTTCACCGTCCGGGCCCGTGACGCCTCCGAGAAGAGCTCGCCGGACAGCAACGCCCTCGACCTCACCACCCCGTCCGCCGCGGGCGCCCCCGCCGGCACCGCGCCCACCGGTCTGCGCACCCGGACGACGGCCGAGGGCGGGGACTTCGCGGTCGACCTGTCCTGGGACCAGCCGGACACCGGCGGCACCATCCCCGCCTACCAGCTCTTCCTGAACGGGAAGCCGACCACCACGATCGTCTGGGGCGGCACACCCCCGGCCGGCCGCGCCACCTACCGGCTCACCCTCACCGACCCGCCCGGCACCCGTTACTCGCTCAAGATCCGCCCGAAGCTGCCCGACGGGACGTGGGGCGACTTCTCGGCCCAGCGCACGATCGTCCTGCCGGGCTGATCCCGCGCCCGCCCCCACGGCGGACCCGCGCCGACGGGTCCGCCACGGA
>NZ_JBEXWB010000403.1:0-5174 GCF_040629645.1 Streptomyces sp. NPDC005899
CCCCGGGCCGGTCCCGGGGAGGGCGCCGTCGTCGCGCTCGCTCAGTCCTGCCCCCCGGGCTCCTCCACGAGTGCCGTCTGCATCAGCCGCGGCCGCCGGCGGGCAATGTGCAGGGCCCGTCCCGGCGGAAGGTTGAGGGGCTTCGCGTTGCCGAAGAGCCGCCCTTCCGTGGGCGGGCACGAGAGCAGCACGGCGGGGTTGTTGGCCTCGTCGAGGCGGCGGACGAGCGCGTCACCGAGGCCGCGGCCGGCGCCCATGGCACTGCGGGCGACGACCAGGTGCAGGCCCATCTCGAAACCGAGGGTGAGATGGTCGAAGAGCGGTTCGAAGGGGCTCTGGAAGGAGTTGCCGGAGACCATGTCGTAGTCGTCGACCAGGATGAACAGACGCGGGCCGGTCCACCAGTCGCACCGGCGCATTCTCGCGGGGGCGATGTCGGCGCCCGGGACGCGGTTCTTCATCGCGCGGGCCGCGCCCTCGAGCGTCTCCTTGAGGTTGTCCAGCGAGATCACGTGCCCGATGCGGTACTCGTCGGGTATGGCGCCCACCAGGGTGCGGCGGTAGTCCACCGCGATGATCTTCGCTTCCTCCGGGGTGTACCGGGCCGTGATGCCCCGCGTGATGCCGCGCAGCAGGTTGGTCTTGCCGCTCTCGGTGTCCCCGACCACGATCAGGTGCGGGGTGCGGCTGAAGTCGTGCCAGACCGGTTCCAGGGCGTCCTGGTCGATGCCGAGCGCGATACGCATGCCGCCGCCCTCGGTGGGCTCGGGTGCGGGCAGTTCGGCGAGCGGCAGCCGGTGCGGCAGCATCCGCACCTGTGGCGCGGGCGGACCCGGCCAGTGCCGGGAGACCTCCGTGACCAGGTGGGCGACGCCGTCACCGAGATCGTCGAGCGAGCCGCTGCCGTCCAGCCGGGGCAGGCCCGCCAGGAAGTGCATCTTGCTGTCCGCGGTGATCCCGCGCCCGCCGCTGCGCGGCACCGACCGGGCCTTGCGGGTGTCGATCTCGGAGTCCATCGGGTCACCCATCCGCAGTTCGAGGCGGGTGGCCGCCTGGTCACGGACCTGGGCCGACAGTTCCACCCAGCGGGTCGTCGTCACGATCAGGTGGATGCCGTAGTTGAGACCGCGTGCGGCGAGTTCGTTGAACTTCGGGATCAGGTCGTCGTAGTCCTGGCGCACCGTGGACCAGCCGTCCACCACCATGAACACATCGCCGAAGGGCTCCTCGGGGAACTCCCCGGCGGCCCGGCGGCGGCGGTAGGACTGCATGGAGTCGAGGGTGTGGTCGACGAAGAACTGTTCTCGGCGGGCCAGCAGCGACATCACCTCGGCGACGGCGCGGTGGACCCGCTCCGGATTGAGCCGTGCCGCCACGCCGCCGACGTGCGGAAGCCCGGCGAGCTGCGAGAGCCCGCCGCCGCCGAAGTCCAGGCAGTAGAACTGGATCTCGGCCGGCGTGTGGGTCAGGGCGAGGGCGGTGATCAGCGTGCGGGCGAGTGTCGACTTGCCGCTCTGCGAGCCACCCGCCACGGCGACGTGGCCGCCCGCCCCGGAGAGGTCCACGACCAGCGGGTCGCGGCGCTGCTCGAAGGGCTTGTCCACGAGGCCGACCGGCACCCGCAGCCTGCCGGTGCCGGACCAGCCGGTGGCGGTGAGGCCGCGCTCGGGGTCGGGTGCGAGGCCGGGGAGCAGGAAGTCCAGCGGGGACGGTTCGTCCAGCGGGGGCAGCCACACCCGGTGGGCGGCGGGGCCGGAGTCGCGCAGCCGCTCCAGGGCCACGTCGAGCAGGGCCTCCTCGTCACCCTCCTCCTCCGTGTCCGGCTCGGGTTCGGTGGCCGGGTCCAGGGTGCGCGGCACCACCCAGCCGCTGGTCCACGGCACCACCTGGCTGGCCACCCTGGCCCGGACCACCGCGCCGGTGCGGCGCCGGTAGGTACCGGAGGAGTAGGCGGCGCGGAACCGGGTCAGGGACTCCACGCCGGACTTCAGGTAGCCGCTCCCGGGCTGGGCCGGCAGCTCGTACGCGTCCGGGACGCCGAGCACACCCCGGCTCTCCATGGCGGAGAAGGTGCGCAGGCCGATCCGGTAGGACAGGTGGCTCTCCAGCTGGTGCATCCGGCCCTCGTCCAGGCGCTGCGACGCGAGCAGCAGGTGCACCCCGAGGGACCGGCCCAGGCGGCCGATCATCACGAACAGGTCCATGAACTCACGGTGGGCCGAGAGCAGTTCGCTGAACTCGTCGACCACCACGAAGAGGCTGGGAAGCGGGGTGAGCGCCGCGCCGCCGGCGCGGGCCCGTTCGTATTCCAGGGCGGAGGTGTAGTTGCCGGCGGAGCGCAACAGCTCCTGACGGCGTATCAGTTCTCCGTGCAGTGCGTCCTGCATGCGCTCGACCAGGGCGACCTCGTCGGCGAGGTTGGTGATGACGGCGGAGGTGTGCGGGAGCTCCTCGAGGCCGAGGAAGGTGGCACCGCCCTTGAAGTCGACCAGGATGAAGTTGAGCGTCTCCGAGGAGTTGGTCAGGGCGAGGCCGAGGACGAGGGTGCGCAGGAGCTCGCTCTTCCCGGAACCGGTGGCACCGATCAGCATGCCGTGCGGGCCCATCCCGCCCTGCGCCGACTCCTTGATGTCGAGGTCCACGGGGCGTCCGTCGACGCCGACGGCGATCGGCACCCGCAGCCGGGTGGAGCCGCTGTGCCGGTCGAAGAGGGCGCGGGGCTCGTGGCGGTGCAGGTCGGGGATCCCGAGGAGCGTGGTGAGCTCCACGTCGGTGTCCATCGGCTGGGCGATGTCGGTGGCCAGGCTCATCCGCCGGGGGGTGAGCAGCCGGGCCAGCGACTCCGCGCCGAGGGGGCCGAGCCGGTCCGGCCTGCCGAGCGGCACGGAACGCTCTTTGCGGCTGCGGTCGGTGCGCACCAGACTCACCTGCCCGGGCCCGACGGTCAGCCGGAGCGTGTTGCGGCCGGGGCGCCACCGCAGCGCACCGGAGATGTCGAGTGCCAGGGCGTTGCGGTAACCGTGGCCCTCCCAGCGGTGGCCCTCGGGTACGGTGACACCGTCCAGGACGACGACCGTGTAGGGCTCGTCCCGGCCGGGGCGGGCGTCGGGGTCGAAGCCGGGGCGCTCGGTGAACTCGGCGCCGAGCAGATCATCGAGCTCGGTGAGGTCGGCGGTGATCCGGCGGGCCTGACCCGCGCCGTCCTCCTCGTGCGGGTCGAGCGCGTGCGGCAGCCACTTGACCCATTCCCAGTCCGGCCGGCGCTCGTCACTCACGCAGAGGGCGATCCACAGCTCCTCGGGGGCGTGGAACACCGCGAGCTGGCCGAGGACGGCGCGCACCAGGTCGCGTACCGCCTCCGCGCCAGGACCCTCGCCCGTGCCCCCGGGCGGCGGAGTGCCCGGCTCGGCGGGCTGCTCGCCGTTCCCCTCGGGGCGCAGCAGGATCCGGGCTGAGGAGCGCAGGTAGAGGCCGAGAGGCTGTTCGGGGATCGTGGAGTAGGCGCGGACGAACCGCCGCAGGGCGTGTGCGCAGAGGGGCTCGAGGTCCTCCACCGGGCGGGTGGAGACGGGGGTCAGGGTGAGCGCGAGCTGCTGCTCGCCGACCGCGAGCCGGACCTCCCCGAAGTCCTCGTCGGCCGGGCGGCGCTCCCACAGCCGTGAGGTGCGGGCCAGCGAGCGGAGCGAGGCGGGTTCGGGGTGCCGCCAGGCGAGTGCCCGCTGCTGCTCCGCGATGGTGGTGCGGACCCGCTTGCGGATCTGCGCCAGGTAGCGGAGGTAGTCGCGGCGCTCACCCCGCAGGCGCTGCTTGCGCTCGCTGGAGCGGCGCATCAACTGCCCCAGCAGCATGGCCCCGGCCGAGAGCGCCATGACACCCATCGCCAGGTACATGAAGACGCCGTTCCCGCCGCCGGGGCGCAGGAACATCAGCATCATCGACACCGACATCAGGGCCATCGGCAGGTAGGTCCAGATGGCCGAGGTGTCGGGCACCGTCTCGGAGAGGACCGGCGGCTCCTGGAGGGTCAACTGGCCCTCGGGCATCTCCGGCCCGCGCCTGCGGGCGGGGCGGCGAAACAGCACGACACTCAAGGGAACAGAACCTCCGGTTCACTGACTTTCCGGCCCGCACCGGAATTCCGGCGCATCCGGTGGTGGAAAAGGCCGCACCGCACTGATTCGCCGGCCCCGCACAA
Organism: Streptomyces sp. NPDC005899; assembly: GCF_040629645.1. Taxonomy (NCBI): domain Bacteria; kingdom Bacillati; phylum Actinomycetota; class Actinomycetes; order Kitasatosporales; family Streptomycetaceae; genus Streptomyces; species Streptomyces sp. NPDC005899. Next base: position 4,196 of record NZ_JBEXWB010000403.1, read on the forward strand.
CGCACGATGAACGCCGGACGAAGGTTTCGGGCGGATGGCGGGAGCGGTCAACTTCCGTGCGGGCCAACCACATACCGGATAAATGGCACCCGGTCCGCAGCACGACCCGGTGGTCGTAGGCAGTAGTGTGCATTCACGGAACGCGACCTGTCCACGCGGGAGTGGCCGCCACCGCCCCGGCGGAAGCAATTCCCGCTCCCGGCCCCCCGGTTCGCCGCCGGACGGACCTTCCGTACTGTTCGCACATCCCCTCTCGCGGGGAAGTCCTCCTGTCAAAGCCTTCCGGAAGACGAGAGTTCAGCTGATGACCGACAGCGCGGTGGCCGATTCGTGCCGCCTGACCGTACGTGCACCGAGCGTCAGTGTCGATCTGGCGGTGCCCGCCGACGTGCCGGTCGCCGATCTGCTTCCCACACTGCTGCGTTACGTCGGCGAGGAGGCCGAGGAGGCCGGACTCGACCACGCCGGGTGGGTGCTGCAGCGCCTGGGTGACGCCCCGCTCGACGAGGAGACCACCCTGGCCCGCGCCGGGCTGGCGGACGGAGCCGTGCTCTACCTGCGCCCGCACACCGAGGCCCTGCCCGAGGCGCGGCTCGACGACCTGGTGGACGGCATAGCCGAGACCGTGGGCAGGCGGCTGCACACCTGGCACCCGGGAGCCGCCCGCGCCCTGCTGGCGGGCACCGCCGTGGCGACCGTGGTCGCCGCCCTGGTGCTGGTGTTCACCCCGGGGGTGACGACCGCCTCCGGCGCCTCCCGGGCCGCCTGCGCCGGCGTGGTCGGCATGCTCCTCCTCGCGGGCGCCGGCTCCGCGAGCCGGGCTGTCGGCGACCGCCTGACCGCGACCGCCCTCGGCCTGCTGGTCGCCCCGTGCCTGGCGCTGGTCGGCTGGGTGCTGCCCGGCGGCGACCTCGGTGGCCCCGACGCCGGGCAGGTCGCGGGAGCCCGCCTGCTGGCGGCGGGCGCCGCGGGCGCGGGC
>NZ_JBEXWB010000404.1:0-5171 GCF_040629645.1 Streptomyces sp. NPDC005899
GCGCGTCCTCGACCTGGGCTGCGGCCCCGGCCGGGCCGCCCTGCTGCTCGCCGCGGAGGCGGGCGCGGAGGTGACGGCGGTGGACCTGCACCAGCCGTTCCTCGACGAGCTGCGGGCGGCCGCCGACGCCCGCGGGCTCGGGGACCGCATCCGTACCGTCAGGGCCGACATGGCCGACCTCACCGGCCCCCCGTTCGACGACGCCTCCTTCGACCTGGTCTGGGCGGAGGGGTCGGCCTACATCATCGGCTTCGACACCGCCGTGCGGGACTGGCAGCGGCTCCTCGCTCCCTCAGGCGCCCTGGTGGTCACCGAGTGCGTCTGGACCACCGACCACCCGTCCGCCGGGGCCCGCGCCTTCTGGGAGCGGCACGCGGCACTGCGTCCGGTGGCGGACAACACGGCCGCCGCCGTGGCCGCCGGCTGCCACGTGCTGGGCGTGCTGGTCCAGCCCGACAGCGACTGGGACGAGTACTACGTCCCGCTCGCCGAACGGGCGGCGGCCGCCGACCCGGCGGCCCCAGGCATGGGTGCGGCGCTCGCGGCCACGCGCGAGGAGCTGGACGTGCGCCGCCGGTACGGCACCGAGTACGGGTACGCCGGATACGTGCTGCGGCCCGCCGACCCCGCCTGGCGGACGCGCCCGGAGACGGCCGCCGATCACCGAGCGGTGCGCGACGTCGTCGCCTCGGCGTTCCCGACGGGCGCCGAGGCGGCGCTCGTGGACGCGCTGCGCGCCGACGCGGGCGCCTGGCTGCCCGGTCTGTCGTACGTGGCCGAGGCCCCGGACGGGTCCGTCGCCGCCCACGCCCTGCTGACCCGCTGCCGGGTCGGGGACGCCCCGGCACTCGCGCTGGCGCCGGTCGCGACGGCCCCGGGCCACCAGGGCCGGGGAGCGGGCCGTGCGGTGGTGCGGGCCGTGCTGGACGCGGCCCGCGTGCGGGGTGAGTCGCTGGTCCTCGTCCTCGGGCACGCGGGGTATTACCCGGCCTTCGGGTTCGTGCCGGCGTCCCGCTTCGGGATCGCGCCGGGCTTCGCGGTACCCGACGAGGCGATGATGGCGCTGGTGCTGGACGATTCCGTTCCGGTTCCGGCGGGCATGATCCGTTATCCGGCGGCCTTCGGAGTCTGACGGGTGTCCGCCCCGCCGCACCGCCCGGGGCGGCGGGGCGGACATGCCAGCACCCGTAGTGCGGACAAGCGGCTTTTGTACGGCAGACTTGACCGCACTCGAGGGGTCCGGCGCACGAGGCCGGGAACCAAAGCGAAGGATGGGTATGCCGACCACACCAGCCACCGCGGCACACAGCTCGCCGAACGGCACAGCAGACGCGATCATGCTCGAACTGGTCGACGAGGACGGCACCACCGTCGGTACCGCGGAGAAGCTCGCGGCCCACCAGGCTCCCGGCCAGCTGCACCGGGCCTTCTCCGTCTTTCTCTTCGACGAGCGGGGGCGGCTGCTGCTGCAGCGCCGCGCTCTCGGCAAGTACCACTCCCCCGGTGTCTGGTCGAACACCTGCTGCGGTCATCCGTATCCGGGTGAGGCGCCGTTCGCGGCGGCGGCCCGGCGCACGTACGAGGAGCTGGGTATCTCGCCGTCGCTGCTCGCCGAGGCCGGTACCGTCCGCTACAACCACCCCGATCCCGTCTCCGGGCTGGTGGAGCAGGAGTTCAACCACCTGTTCGTCGGGATGGCGCAGGAGCGGCTGCGGCCGGACGTGGAGGAGGTCGGTGAGACGGCGTTCGTCACCGCCGGTGAGCTGGCCGAGCGCCATGCCGCCGTGCCGTTCTCGGCGTGGTTCATGACGGTGCTGGACGCGGCGCGTCCGGCGATCAGGGAGCTGACGGGGCCTTCGGCCGGCTGGTGACGCGCCGCGGCGGGCGCCGGGCGGTCAGGGCCGCGCCTTCAGGGGCAGTGCCGCCCAGATGATCTTTCCTCCGCCTGCCGTGTGTTCCACGTCGCAGGTGCCGCCAGCCTCGGTGGCGATCTCCCGCACGAGCAGCAGCCCGCGCCCGCCGGTCTGCCCGTAGTCCGTGACCAGGGCCGTGGGCCGGTAGGGATGGTTGTCCTCGACGGAGATCCTGATCCACTCCGCTCCGATCGCCACCTCCACGGCGAGTTCGGGTGAGAGCAGGGCCGCGTGCTTGACCGCGTTGGTCACCAGCTCGGACGCGATCAGCAGTACGCCCTGGAGGATGTCGTCGTCGACCGGTACGCCCTGCCGGCTCAGCAGGTCCCGTACCGCGTGCCGGGCCTGCGGCACCGAGGCGTCGACGGAGGGGGCGGTGAACCGCCACACGCCCTCGTACGGCACGGGATGGGCCGGAACACTCCCGCGGCTCTCCATGGACCGGCACCCGCTCTCGACTCGCACATCGCTGACCATCGAGTATCGAGTGTCGGGAACGGCATGGCCCGCACCCCGCCCATGACCATAAGTGGGCAGCTATAGACGGAAAGTGACCGGACGAGTATGACAGCGTCAGGTGATTGGACTACTTCTCGTCCCCTTCGGGCGCCATCCGGTCCGCCACCAGGCTGACGATGCGGCGTCCGCCGATCCCGGTGGCGATCAGCCCCAGCCCGTCGAACAGCAGGGCGAGCGAGAAGAAGCAGCCCAGCACGTAGAGGCTGCTGTGCGGCCAGTCGAAGAGCACGAGCAGTCCCAGCAGCAGACCGAAGGCACCTTGCAGCAGTGTCCAGCCGAACTGCGGGCCCCGTACGACCACGCTGCCGACCAGCCGGAAGACGCCCCCGGTGAGGAAGAGGAGCGCGGCGAACATGGTCAGGGCCTCGGCCGTGCCGTGCGGATGGCGGATGACGACGACCCCGGCCGCGAGGTTCAGTGCCGCCACCACCACGCCCAGCCAGAAGTAGTTCGTGCCCCGCGCCTCGATCGCGTGGAGGAGGCCGACGAGTCCGCCGATCAGCAGCAGCCAGCCGAAGAGGAGCATCGAGGTGAGGGTAGCCACGGCGGTGTGGACCAGGCCGACGAGTCCGGCGACGACCAGCAGCACGCCGAGCAGCACGAGACCGCCGAAACTGCGGTTGAGCTTCCTGCCCTCGGTCGCGGGTCCGGTCATCGACAGCTCCTCACGGTGCGTGCCCCCCTCGCGACCCCTCCTTGATCATAGGATCGGACGGTACGGATAGCATCCGGCGCATGGACCCCCTGGCACAGGCGGAGCCGGCGGCCCCGCGAGAACCGCGGCTGGAGCACTCCGTCGTCGACGGCGTCGCCACCGTCGTCATCAGCAACCCCGCCAAGCGCAACGCGATGACCACCGGCATGTGGCAGGCGCTGCCCGGCCTGCTGGACCGGCTGGCGGCAGACCGCTCGGTGCGGGTGCTCGTGCTCACCGGCGCCGGGGACACCTTCTGCGCCGGCGCGGACATCTCCTCGCTCCAGCACCCCGGCGGCCGGCCGCAGGAACTCGCCGTCCGGGCCGAGGAGGCCCTCGCGGCGTTCGCCCGGCCGACCCTCGCCGCCGTGCGCGGGTACTGCGTGGGCGGTGGCAGCCAGCTCGCCGCCGCCTGCGACCTGCGGTTCGCCGAGGAGGGTGCCTCCTTCGGGATCACCCCGGCCAAGCTGGGAATCGTCTACCCCTCGTCCTCCACACGGCGGCTGGTCTCGCTGACCGGGCCGGCCACGGCGAAGTACCTCCTCTTCTCCGGGGAGCTGATCGGGACGGAGCGCGCCCTGCGCACCGGGCTGGTGGACGAGGTGCTGCCGGCGGGCGGGCTGGACGGCCGGGTGCGGGAGTTCACGCGGATCCTCGCCGCGCGCTCGCAGCTGACCCAGGCCGCCGCCAAGGAGTACGCCGACGGCCGCGAGGACCGGGACGGCCACTGGGCGCGGCAGGCGCGGAACAGCGGCGACACGGCGGAGGGCGTCGCCGCCTTCCTGGAGCGCAGGGACCCCCGCTTCACCTGGACGCCTCCCGAGGCCCGGGACGGCACCACCGCGACCGGTCACCGGGACGGCGCGGGAGGACCGCGAGGAGGCGGGCCGTCCTGAGGCCCGATGCCCGGCCGCGTCGCTCCTCGGCCGGCGCCGGCCCCGGGCCGGTGACCGTCACCGGGCGGGACGCCCGGTGCGCCTCGCCCGGCGCTTCGTGGCCGCCGCCCCCGGCCGGCCGCGCCGGCTACCTCGCCGCCCTGCCGCCACGGACCGGACGACGATCCCGTCACACGGCGACCCCGGAGGCGGCGGACGTACCAACCGGTCGGTAACGTGCGGCCATGAGCACTCTCCCGCCGCGCGCCGGCCGTCGCTGCCACAACGCCCTCAACCCGCTGCACTCGACCGTCTACTTCGCTCCCGACCTGGCCGAGGAGCTCGCCGGGCTCGGCATCGACGACGCGCGCGCCGCCTACTTCGCCGCACGCGCCGCCGCCCTGGGAGCGGTCGGACCCGGAACGGTCACGGCCACCTTCTACAACTTCAACCACGAACTGGTGGCGCGCCACGTGCCCGCCGTGTGGTCGATCGCCTCACCCGCCGCGGTGCTCGAAGCCCGGCTGCGGGCCGCCGACTCCACGCTGCGCCGGCTGCTCGGCGACGAGATCATCGCCTCCCGGGAGCTGGCCGAGGCCGCGGAGCTGGCCCTGCGCGCGACGGAGGCCTGCACCCGGCACGCCCGCCCGCTGTACGCCGCCCACGCCGATCTGCCGGTGCCGCGGGAACCGCACCTGGCGTACTGGCACGCCGCCACACTGCTGCGCGAACACCGCGGCGACGCGCACCTGGCCGCGCTGGTCGACGCGGAACTCGACCCGCTGGAGGCCCTGGTCAGCCACACCGCGACCGGCAGGGGCATGGCGCCCCGCTGGATCCTCTCCACCCGCGGCTGGCGGCGCACGGACTGGGACGCAGCGGTGGAGCGGCTGCGCGGGCGCGGGCTGATGGACGCGGAGGGCGAGCTGACGGAGGAGGGCACCGCCCTCCGCACGGACGTGGAGGAGGCGACCGACCGGATGGACGCGGCACCGTACGCACACCTGGGCGCGGACGGCGTGGCACGGCTCACGGAGCTGGGCCGCACCTTCATGGCCGCGGCGGCCGCGGCCGGCGCCTACCCCGACGGCCTGGTCGGCAGGGGCTGACGCCGGGCACGTTCACCGGGGAGGTCAGCGAGCACGCGAGCGGGTACACCCCCGAACGAAG
>NZ_JBEXWB010000405.1:0-5170 GCF_040629645.1 Streptomyces sp. NPDC005899
CCGACCGCAAGGGCATCGTGAGCCGGGACCGCGAGGACCTCACGGACGTCAAGCGCGAACTGGCCGAGATCACGAACCGGCCGGGCGGCGACGCCCACGGCGGAGTCGGCGGACGCGGGCTTCGCCCGGGACATGGCCGTCCACCATCAGCAGGCCGTGGAGATGTCCTTCGTCGTGCGGGACCGCACGCACGACGAGGACGTGCGGCGCCTCGCCTACGACATCGCCAACACGCAGGCCAACCAGCGGGGCATGCTCCTGGGCTGGCTCGATCTGTGGGAGCTGCCGAAGACGGCTCCGGCCGGGCAGGAGCCGATGGCGTGGATGGCCGGGCACCAGGCCGGGCACGGGGCGGCGCCCGGATCCGGGCACGGAGCGGCGGAAGGGTCCGGGCACGGAGCGGCGGAAGGGCTCGCCCACGGGTCGGCCCCGCACGACGCGTCCGGGTTCGTGGCCCACGACGGTGCCCTGATGCCCGGCATGGCGACCCGGACGCAGTTGCGGCAGCTGCGCGAAGCCGAGGGCGAGGAGGCCGAGATCCTCTTCCTGCGGCTGATGACCGACCATCACCAGGGCGGCGTCGCGATGGCCCAGGGGTGCGCAGAGCGGTGCGCCGTGCCGGTGGAGAGGCGGCTCGCCCAGGGCATGGTGCGGGCGCAGCGGTCGGAGCTCGATCTGATGGCGGACATGCTCGTGGCGCGCGGGGCCGTCCCCCGTCCGTGAGTTCCGGCCCGCCCGCCGTGCACCCGTACGGGTGATGGTCAGCGGTGGCGTGCGCCGAACGGGGCCGCGACAATGGGTGTGGCTCGGGGTCGTACGGATGCCTACCTATCGGCAAGCAGGAGGAACCCATGACCACCGCCAAGGACATCATGCACACCGGGGCCCACTGGATCCCCGCCCACGAGACGCTCGACCGTGCCGCTCAGATGATGCGGGACCACGAGGTGGGCGCGTTGCCCGTGTCCGCCAACGGCGAGCAGGACAGGATGGTCGGCATCATCACCGACCGTGACATCGTGATCGAGTGCGTGGCGGCGGGGCACGACCCGTCGAAGGTGACGGCGGGCGAACTCTGCGACGGCACCCCCCGGTGGATCGACGCGACGGCCGGGGTCGACGCCGTGCTGGACGAGATGCAGAGCCACCGCATCCGCCGGCTCCCGGTCGTCGAGGACAAGAAGCTGATCGGCATGATCAGCGAGGCCGACCTGGCCCGGCACCTCTCCGACGAGCAGGTCGCCGGCTGGGCGGAGCGGGTCTACTCCCACTCCTGAGCTCCCCGCAGCGCACCCTTCCCCTCTCCACCCCACGGCCCGGCGGCCCGGGACCGTTCGCCCACGCGCGCGGTATCGGGCCGCCGGGCGCCGGAGGGTGCCGGGGCGAGGTCGCCGGGTGTCGGGACCCGGCCTCATAACCGACACCGGTACGGTGCGCAATATGTCTGAAATGCCTACTCGTCGCGCCGTCCTCGGCGCCGGTATCGCCCTGACGGGAACGACGGCCCTCGCCCCGCGGGTCCACGCCTCCGCCCCCGCCCGCCCCTCGTCGGCCGCACGGGCCGCCGACCAGTACGTCACCCCCGACGGCCCGGAGGTCCAGGAGGCCGAGGCCCGGCGGGGAGCGGGGCCCCTGCGGAAGGTCTCGCTCACCGCCACCGCCTCGCGCGTCGAGCTGGGCGACGGGCTCACCGTGCCGACCTGGCTGTACGGCGACCGGCTGCCCGGCCAGGCGGTCCGGGTCACGGCGGGCGACACCCTGGAACTCGCCCTGGCCAACCACCTCCCGCAGTCGACCACCGTGCACTGGCACGGCCTCTCCCTGCGCAACGACATGGACGGCGTGCCGGACCTCATCCAGCGGCCGATCGCGCCGGGCGCGCAGTTCACGTACCGCTTCGCGGTCACACGCCCGGGCACGTACTGGTTCCATCCGCACTCGGGCGTCCAGCTGGACCGCGGGCTGTACGCCCCGCTCATCGTCGACGACCCGAGGGAACCGCTCGCCTACGACAAGGAGTGGACGGTCGTCCTCGACGACTGGCTCGACGGGGTGGACGGCTCCACCCCGGACGCGGTGTTCGGCGAGCTCACCAAGGGCCGGGGTGGCAGCCACGGCGCGGCGGCCGGGCACGGCGCCGCCCCCGCGGGCGGGAAGACCCCCTCGCGCGTACGGGCCGGCGCCGACAGCGAGCTGCTCGGTGGCCACGCCGGCGATGTCGCCTACCCGCACTACCTGGTCAACGGCCGCAGGGCGAGCGCCCCTTCCGTCTTCGAGGCCCGCCCCGGCGACCGCATCCGGCTGCGGATCGTCAACGCCGGCGGGGACACCCCCTTCCGGCTGGCGCTGGGCGGCCACCGGATGACCGTGACGCACACGGACGGTTTCCCGGTGCGGCACGCCGAGACCGACGCCCTGCTGCTCGGCATGGGCGAGCGGTACGACGTGCTGGTGACGGCCGGGGACGGGGTGTTCCCGCTGACCGCGCTCGCCGAGGGCAAAGGCGCGTCGGCGCTCGCCGTCCTGCGGACGGCGCCCGGGGCGCTGCCGCCGGCCACCGTGCGGCCCGGGGAACTGGACGGGCAGGTCCTCACGGCCGACCGGCTGACCGCCGACGACTCGGTGGCGCTGGAGGAGCGCGCACCGGACCGGACGGTGCGGCTCACGCTCACGGGCTCCATGGAGGCGTACGACTGGGCCTTCGACGGCAAGCCGTACGACCCGTCGGTGCGGCTGCCGGTCCGCGCCGGGGAGCGGGTCCGCCTCGTCTTCGACAACCGCACCCCGATGTGGCACCCGCTGCATCTGCACGGGCACACCTTCGGCCTGTCCGGGGCGGGCGGCGGGGCCTCCCCCGGCGCCCGCAAGGACACCGCCGTGCTCCTGCCGAGGCGTTCACTGACGGTCGACCTCGACGCGGACAACCCCGGCCTGTGGATGCTGCACTGCCACAACGTCTACCACGCGGAGGCGGGCATGATGACGGTCCTCGGCTACCTGCGCTGACCTCCCGGCGCACCGCTCCGGGGCGGGCCCGCCCGGGGACTGCGCACCGCTCCCGGGCGGGCCCGCCCGGGACTTCCGACGGGCCCGCCAGGACATCGTGTCAGAAAGACGATTAGACTCCGCGCCGTGCCACAACTACGCCTCGCACTGAACCAGATCGACGCGACCGTCGGCGATCTCGCCGGCAACGGCGAGTCGATCGTCCGCTGGACCCGGCACGCCGCCGAACAGGGCGCCCACCTGGTGGCGTTCCCCGAGATGGCGCTGACCGGCTACCCCGTCGAGGACCTGGCCCTGAGATCGTCCTTCGTCGATGCCTCGCGCCGGGCGCTGCGTACGCTCGCCACCCGGCTCGCGGACGAGGGCTTCGGTGAACTGCCGGTCGTCGTCGGCTACCTCGACCGGTCCGAGCACGCCGCCGAGCGTTACGGGCAGCCCGCCGGATCCCCGCGCAACGCCGCCGCGGTGCTGCACCGCGGGCGGGTCGCGCTGAACTTCGCCAAGCACCACCTGCCCGACTACGGCGTCTTCGACGAGTCCCGGTACTTCGTACCGGGTGACTCGATGCCCGTCGTACGCGTGCGCGGTGTCGACGTGGCGCTGGTGATCTGCGAGGACCTGTGGCAGGACGGCGGGCGCGTCCCGGCCGCGCGCGCCGCCGGGGCCGGGCTGCTGCTGTCGATCAACGCGTCCCCGTACGAGCGGGACAAGGACGACACCCGCCTGGAGCTCGTGCGCAGGCGCGCGCGGGAGGCCGGCTGCGTGACGGCCTATCTGGCGATGATCGGCGGCCAGGACGAGCTGGTCTTCGACGGTGACTCGATCGTCGTCGACAAGGACGGTGAAGTCGTGGCCCGCGCGCCGCAGTTCGCCGAGGGCAGCGTGATCCTGGACCTCGACCTGCCCGCCGCACCGGCCGAGATCCCCTCCGGGACCGTGGACGACGGCCTGCGCATCGACCACGTGGTCCTCACCGCCGAGCCGCTGCCGGCCTACGTGCCGGAGCTCGCCGGAGGGTACGCGGACCGGCTCGACGACGACGAGGAGGTGTACTCCGCCCTGGTCGTGGGCCTGCGGGCGTACGCCGCGAAGAACGGTTTCCGCAGCGCCCTGGTCGGACTCTCCGGCGGCATCGACTCGGCGCTCGTCGCCGCCCTCGCGTGCGACGCGCTGGGCGCGCGGAACGTGTACGGCGTCTCGATGCCGTCGAAGTACTCCTCGGACCACTCCAAGGGCGACGCGGCCGAACTGGCGCGCCGGACCGGCCTGCACTTCCGCACCGTGCCGATCGAGCCGATGTTCGACGCCGCCATGGGGTCCCTGGGTCTGACCGGGCCGGCGGAGGAGAACCTGCAGTCGCGGCTGCGCGGCACGACGCTGATGGCGATCTCCAACCAGGAGGGCCGGATGGTCCTCGCGCCGGGCAACAAGTCCGAGCTGGCGGTGGGGTACTCCACGCTGTACGGGGACTCGGTCGGCGCGTACGGGCCGATCAAGGACGTGTACAAGACGTCCGTCCTCCGCCTCGCGAAGTGGCGCAACCGGGCCGCCGAGGAGCGCGGGCAGACCCCACCGATCCCGGAGGCCTCCATCAGCAAGCCGCCGAGCGCGGAGCTGCGGCCGGGCCAGGTGGACACGGACTCACTGCCGGACTACGACGTGCTGGACCGGATCCTGGAGATGTACGTCGACCGGGACCGTGGACGGGACGCGATCGTGGCCGCCGGATTCGACGAGGGGCTGGTGGACAAGGTCCTGCGGATGGTGGACACGGCGGAGTACAAGCGCCGCCAGTACCCGCCGGGCACCAAGATCTCCCCGAAGGGCTTCGGCAAGGACAGGCGGCTGCCGATCACGAACCGGTGGCGCGAGTCGGGCTGATCCCGCGGGCTGATCCGCGGAGGCACGGGCCGGGGGCGGGCGTGATGACGGGCGGGGTGCGGGCCGGGCCGCCGGGGTACGGGGCCCCCGGGCATACGGCCCGGGGCACGCGGGGCGGGCGGGCGGCCACGTGGGAGCTCCGGACGTACGGCCCGGAGGGCTCGGGCGCGGGCCCCCCGGACGCACCGGTGGGCCCGTCCGGCAGTCGTTTCCGGCCGCCCGGACGGGCCCTGCGCGGTGTCCGCCGTGGTCCCGGCGGGACCGTCCGGCGGCCCGGCGGGAC
>NZ_JBEXWB010000406.1:0-5166 GCF_040629645.1 Streptomyces sp. NPDC005899
GTTCCGCCGCGGCGACGATCGCCGCGGCCCAGGCGGTGACGAGTGCCTCCTGAGCCCAGGGCGCCGGGCCGTCGCCGTCCGGCGGGAGCCATCGGTACAGCGAGTGGGACACCAGGACATGCCCTGCCCACAGCGCACCCAGCGACCACCAGGCCGCCTTCCGGTGCCCCGACACGATCGCGTTGAAGCACCCGACGGCGACGGCGAGGAACACCGGGCCGTACGGATAGCCCAGCGCGAGATAGACGAGGGTCGCGGCGGACGTCCCGGCGACGGCGAACCGGGGGTGGCGGTGGCGCACCAGCAGCACGGCGACCGCGGCGGTCAGCAGCAGCCGGGCCACGACGCCGAGGGGCTCGCGGCCCTGCCCGTGCGCCGCGACGGTCGTGCCGGCCATCACGAAGACGCCGAGCACCACGGTCGACAGCCAGGGCACCCGGTCGCCGCCGCCCGCGGGCCACGGCGACCGGCGCAGCCACTCCGGAACCGCGTGGCCGCCCGGACCGCCGCGGGGGGCCGGGCTTCCGTGCGCTCGCTCCTCGTCCATACGGCAACGCTAGACGGGCGGGACCGCGAGGCGCGTCAGCCGGGCGTGGTGGTCCCGTCTACTCCCCGTGCAGTACCCGCCGCCCGGCCGGAAGGATCGAGGGCGCCCGGCCGGTACCCGGGGCCGGAGTCCGCGCGCGGGGTGCGCTGCGCGTCGGCAGGCCACCGGCCCACGGCCGCGCCACCGCTCCGCACCCCGGAAGCCGGGCGGTGTCGTGGGGCCGGCCGGAACCGCGCGGCGGTCCGGTCCGCGCCGGCGGTCGGCGGTCGACCGCCGGCGCGGACGGCACCGCCTCCGAACGCCGCCCGCCCGGGACGGCACCGCCTCGGACGCCACCGCCTCAGACGTCGCCGCCTCGGACATTGCCGCCGTGTGGACCGTCCAGGAGCCCGACCGACCGGGCGAGTTCGCGGGAGGCGCACCGGAAGAACGGCTCCCGGTCCTCCACGACCCGGTGGAAGTGGCCGAAGAGCTCGAAGGAGATCAGGCCGAAGAGCTGGGCCCACGCCGCGACGAGGGCCGCCACCGTGGCGGGCGGGAGGTCGGGGGCCAGGTCCGCGGCCATGCGTTCGGCCTCGGGGCGGAGTTCGGGGCCCAGCCGTGGTGGGGCCAGGCCGTCCGTCCGATGAGCGTCACGCGCGAGCGCGACGAACACGAGTCCCACCCGCGAGGCGGGGCCGACGGTGTCCTGGGGGGCGCTGTAGCCGGGCACGGGTGACCCGTAGATCAGGGCGTACTCGTGGGGATGGGAGAGCGCCCAGCCCCGTACCGCGCAGGCCACTTCCGTCCAGCGCGCGGTGTGCGGGCCGGTGGAACCGCCCGCCGCCGCACGGGCGGCCTCGGCCGCTGCGCCCACCGCGTCGTAGGCGTCGACGATCAGGGCCGTCAGGAGGTCGTCACGGCTCGGGAAGTAGCGGTAGAGCGCGGAGGAGACCATGCCCAGCTCGCGGGCCACGGCGCGCAGGGAGAGTTTCGCGGCGCCGTCCGCCGCGAGCTGTCTCCTGGCCTCGTCCTTGATCGCGGCGGTGACCTCCACGCGGGCGCGCTCTCTGGCTCCTCGGATGGTGCTCATGCCGCTCAGTCTGCCACGGTTCGGAGCGGTGCACCAAAAAGAGAGCACTGCTCTTGCTCTGGAGCGGCCGACCGTGCACACTGATCTCAAGCGAGAGCAGTGCTCTCACACAGGATCACTGCTCCCACAGGAGAGCCCGGGACCCCCATCAGGATCGGAAGCCTTCACCATGCCGCAGCCGCACTACCTCCAGGGCAGCCCCCTCAACGTCCGGATGAACGGCCTCGTCGGCCGGCTCGCACGCCGCGGCATCAGCCTCCTCGGCACCGCCGAGATGTCGGTCCGCGGCCGCAGGAGCGGACAGCTTCAGCGCATCCCCGTGAACCCCCACACCTTCGAGGGCCACCAGTACCTGGTGTCCGCCCGCGGCCACTCGCAGTGGGTGCGCAACATGCGGGCGGCCGGCGGCGGCGAGCTGCGGGTGGGCCGCACGGTCCGCAGCTTCACGGCCGTCGAGATCGCGGACGACGAACAGAAGGCACGGGTCGTCCGCGCCTACCTCCGGCGGTGGGGCTGGGAGGTCAACCAGTACTTCCAGGGCGTCACCGCCCGGTCCTCGGACGAGGAACTCCTCGCCGCCTGCCCCGACCACCCGGTCTTCCGCATCACCGTGACGAGTTGACAGTGCCGGCGCGGTACCGGCGCGCCCTCCGTCCTCAGCGATCGAGCGCCGACATGGCCCGCTGCGCCAGCGGGTGTGTACGCACCAGTTCGGCCAGCGAGGTGGTCCCCCGGGTCACGCCGGCGAACGCCGTCCAGGCGGGGCGGAAACCGGTCAGCACCGCGTGCAGGATGCCGGGGCGCCGCTCGAACAGCTTGAGCATGCGCCGGCCGACGCCCATCTCGACACCGAGGCCCGCCTTGATCGCGAAGGCGTAGTTGAGCGCCTGGCGCCGGGCGTCGACGGCGTCGTGCGCCTCCGCGATCCGCACCGCCCACTCACCCGCGAGCCGGCCGGACCGCAGGGCGAAGGAGATGCCTTCCCTGGTCCAGGGCTCCAGGAGTCCGGCCGCGTCACCGCAGACCACCACCCGGCCGCGGGAGAGCGGCGAGTCGTCGGTGCGGCACCGGGTCAGATGCCCTGAGGAGATCGTGGGTTCGAAACCGGCCAGGCCGAGCCGGCCGACGAAGTCCTCGAGATAGCGCTTCGTCCCCGCCCCGTCGCCACGCGCCGAGATGACCCCGACGGTCAGCGTGTCGCCCTTGGGGAAGACCCATCCGTAACTCCCCGGCATGGGCCCCCAGTCGATCAGCACCCGCCCCGCCCAGTCCTCGGCCACCGTCGCGGGGACCGGGATCTCGGCTTCGAGGCCGAGGTCCACCTGGTCGAGCTTCACGCCGACATGTGCTCCTATGCGTCCGGCGCTGCCGTCCGCGCCGACGACCGCGCGGGCGAGGACCGTCTCGCCGCCGGCCAGCACCACGGCGACGGTGCGCCGGTCCGGCACCGCCGGCCCGTGCTGTTCGACCCGGGTCACCGACACGCCGGTGCGCAGTTCGGCACCCGCCTTCTGCGCCTCCTCCACCAGACCGGCGTCGAACTCGGGCCGGTTGATCAGCCCGAAGAGCATGCGCTTGGACCTGCGGGTACGGGACAGCCTGCCGTTGAGCGAGAACGTGACCGCGTGGATCCGGTCCTTCAGGGGGAGCTCGAACCCCGGCGGCAGGGAATCCCGGGAGAACCCGATGATTCCGCCGCCGCACGTCTTGTAGCGCGGCAGTTCAGCCTTCTCCAGCAACAGCACCCGCCGGCCCGCGACGGCCGCCGCGTACGCCGCGGAGGCTCCGGCCGGCCCCGCCCCGACCACCACGACGTCCCACACCGACGATTCCCGCGGTGGTGTCGACGACTCTTCCGGCTCACGTCCGGCGTCTGCGTTCTCGCTGCTCACGATGTGCTTCTGCTCCCGATCCCGACCAGTGGCCCCAGTTGCTCCCGGCATCCTACGGCGCGCGGCGGCACGGACCGGCTGTGGGAGGATCTGCAGTGTTTTCGTCCTACAGGTGAACGCCGCGACCTGCGGCTCCGCCCGGGCGCGCACAGTGCGCCCCCACAGACCCGACCGACGTCGCACCCACGAGGAGCGTGCCCATGACCGCCCGTCCGATTGCCGAGACCGTTGCCTCGTTGATGCCCCGCGCGAAGGCGGAGCTGACCGAGCTGGTGGCCTTCCGGTCGGTGGCGGACCCCGCGCAGTTCCCGAAGAGCGAGTGCGACGCCGCGGCCGACTGGGTCGCGGACGCGCTGCGCGCCGAGGACTTCCAGGACGTCGCCCTGCTCGACACGCCCGACGGCACCCGGTCGGTGTACGGCTACCTGCCCGGCCCGGCCGGAGCGCCGACCGTCCTGCTGTACGCGCACTACGACGTGCAGCCGCCGCTGGACGAAGCCGCCTGGCTCTCCCCGCCGTTCGAGCTGACCGAACGTGACGGCCGCTGGTTCGGCCGGGGCGCCGCGGACTGCAAGGGCGGGTTCATGATGCACCTGCTCGCGCTGCGCGCCCTCAAGGCGAACGGCGGCGTCCCCGTCTCGGTCAAGGTGATCGCGGAGGGGTCCGAGGAGCAGGGGACCGGCGGCCTGGAACAGTACGCGCGGGCGAACCCGGAGCTGCTCGCCGCCGACACCGTGGTCATCGGTGACACCGGGAACTTCCGGGTGGGCCTGCCCACCGTCACCTCGACGCTGCGCGGCATGACCATGCTGCGCGTGCGGCTGGACACCCTCCAGGGCAACCTGCACTCCGGGCAGTTCGGTGGCGCGGCCCCGGACGCGCTGGCCGCGATGATCCAGCTGCTGTCGACGCTGCGGGACGCGGACGGCACGACGACGGTCGACGGGCTCACGACGGATGCCGCGTGGGACGGGTTGCAGTACCCCGAGGACGAGTTCCGCAGCGACGCCAAGGTGCTCGACGGTGTCGGGCTGATCGGCACGGGCACGGTGGCCGACCGGATCTGGGCTCGCCCCGCGGTGACCGTCATCGGGATCGACTGCCCCGCGGTGGTGGGCGCCACGCCGTCCCTGCAGGCGAGCGCCCGGGCGCAGATCAGTCTGCGGGTGCCGCCAGGGCACGACGCCGCCGAGGCGACGAAACTGCTGACCGCCCACCTCGAGTCGCACGCACCGTGGGGTGCCAGGATCTCGGTGGAACAGATCGGCCAGGGCCAGCCGTTCCGCGCCGACCTCGGCAGCCCCGCGTACACGGCGATGGCCGATGCCATGCGCGCCGCGTACCCGGGCGAGGAGATGCAGGCCTGTGGCATGGGCGGCTCGATCCCGCTGTGCAACGCCCTCTCCGAGCTGTACCCGTCGGCCCAGATCCTCCTGATCGGGCTCAGCGAGCCGGAGGCCCAGATCCACGCGGTGAACGAGAGCGTGTCGCCCGAAGAGCTCGAGCGGCTCTCGGTCGCCGAGGCGCTGTTCCTGCGCAACTACGCGGAGTCCGGGCGGGCTTGATCCCTACCGGATCGCTCGCGTACCCGCCGCGGAGGACCGGGCCCCGGATCGTACGCCCGTGGCCCGGGTCTCCCGGGCCACGGGCGCGGC
>NZ_JBEXWB010000407.1:0-5159 GCF_040629645.1 Streptomyces sp. NPDC005899
GCGACGGCGCGGGGCGACCCCTGCCGCGACACCGCCGAGCTGCGGCTGACCTGCGAGATCGTGCTCCGGCCGGCCCTCTCCTACGGGGTGGTGCCGTCCGGGGGCGTCCGGGTACCGGGCGAGGCCGGCGCGGCCCCGCTGGTGCGCGAGTTCCCCGCGCGGCGCCCCTGTCACTCAGGGGCGCCCGGGCACGGACCCTGGGGTCAGTGCGAGGAGCCGGACAGCTGAAGACCGATCACTCCGATGATCACCAGCGAGATCGACACCAGTTTGAGCGTGGAGACCACGTCGTCGAGGAAGACCATTCCGTAGATCGCCGTACCGGCCGCCCCGATGCCCGTCCACACCGCGTACGCCGGGCCGACGTCGAGCTTCCTCAGGGACAGGGTGAGCAGACCGAAGCTGCCGAGGGCGAACGCGCAGAACGCGATGGTCGGCCAGAGCCGGGTGAATCCGTGGGAGAGCTTCAGGCACACGGCGAAGCCGGTCTCGAGCAGTCCGGCGACCACGACCAGCAACCACGCCATCGTCAGGTGCCTCCCACTCAGGTGACGGCTTCTTCCCGCTCGACGCGATTATGCCCTTACCGGCCGTAGCGGCTCGCAGACGTGCGCGAGTCGGGCGGTCCTGTCGTGAGGTGCCTCCACCCGCCGGCCCTGCCGGCGGGCCGTCGGCCGTCGGCCGTCGGCCGCCGTCAGTCGCCCTCGCGCCGCTCCCGCGTCGCGAACAACCGCCGCAGCGAGTCGAGCCGCGCCGGATCGGCATGGCCCTGGGCCACCCAGGCGTCGAGCGCGCACTCGGGCTCCTGACCGTCATGGGTGCAGCCGCGCGGACAGTTCTCCGTGCCGGGCTGGAGGTCGGGGAAGGCGTTGATGACCCGGGAGGGGTCGACGTGGTGCAGCCCGAACGACCGTACGCCCGGGGTGTCGATCACCCAGCCGCGGCCGTCGGGCAGCGGCAGGGCGAGCGCCGACGTGGTGGTGTGCCTGCCGCGTCCCGTCACGGCGTTGACCACACCGGTCGTCCGGCGCCTGTCCTTGGGTACGAGGGCGTTGACCAAGGTCGTCTTGCCGACTCCGGAGTGGCCCACGAAGGCGGTCATCCGGTCGTTGAGCAGTTCGCGCACCTGGTCCGCCGCGTCGCCGTTCTCCAGCTCCTCGCGGCTGGTGACGACGTAGGGGACGCCCAGCGGGGTGTAGGCCTCCAGCAGCTTGTCCGCGGAGGCCAGGTCGGACTTGGTCAGGACCAGGAGCGGGGAGAGGCCGCCGTCGTACGCCGCCACCAGGCAGCGGTCGATCATGCGGGGGCGCGGTTCCGGGTCGGCCAGCGCGGTGACGATGGCCAGCTGGTCGGCGTTGGCCACGACCACGCGCTCGTACGGGTCGTCGTCGTCCGCCGTGCGACGCAGCACCGACGTGCGCGAGGCGATCCGGACGATGCGCGCCAGGGTGTCCTTGTCGCCGGAGAGGTCGCCCACGATGGAGACCCGGTCGCCCACCACCGCCGCCTTGCGGCCCAGCTCCCGGGCCTTCATCGCCGTCACCGTGCGGTCCTCGACCA
Source organism: Streptomyces sp. NPDC005899 (assembly GCF_040629645.1). Classification (NCBI taxonomy): domain Bacteria; kingdom Bacillati; phylum Actinomycetota; class Actinomycetes; order Kitasatosporales; family Streptomycetaceae; genus Streptomyces; species Streptomyces sp. NPDC005899. The sequence continues at coordinate 1,561 of NZ_JBEXWB010000407.1, forward strand.
GGCAGGTGAGCCGGCCCCGGTCGACGGTGAGCACCATCCCTTCCTGGGCGTCCTCGTGCTTGGGACGGGTGTGGGTACGGGGCCGGTTGCCCTTGGGGTTGGGGCGGACGCGGATGTCGTCCTCGTCGGGGTTCTTCCCGTAACGGCGCATGCGCTCAGACACCACGCCCGGTGGGGGACGTGCCGAGGGCCCCGGGCGAGACGCCGACCGCCCCGGGGGAGGCCCCGAGCATGCCGGACCACATCTCCGGGAAGTCCGGCAGTGTCTTCGCCGTCGTCCCGACGTTCTCGATCTCCACCCCGGCCACCGCGAGCCCGATGATCGCGCCGGCCGTCGCCATGCGGTGGTCGTCGTACGTGTGGAAGGTGCCGCCGTGCAGCGGGCGCGGACGGATGCGCAGTCCGTCGGCGCTCTCCACGACGTCCCCGCCGAGGCCGTTGATCTCCTTGGTGAGGGCCGCCAGGCGGTCCGTCTCGTGCAGCCGCAGATGGGCGACACCGCGCAGGGTGGAGGGGGAGTCGGCCAGGGCCGCGAGCGCCGCGATGCCCGGGGTCAGCTCACCGACCTCGCTCAGGTCGACGTCGATGCCGTGGACACGGCCCGATCCGGTGAAGGTCAGGCCCCGTTCGGTGAGCTCGCAGCTGCCACCCATTGCGGTGAAGATCTCGCGCAGCGCGTCACCCGGCTGGGTGGTGCGCAGCGGCCAGTCGGGGACGGTGACGCGGCCGCCGGTGACGAGTGCGGCCGCCAGGAAGGGCTGGGCGTTCGAGAGGTCCGGCTCCACGGTCAGGTCGCGGCCGAGCAGCGCGGACGGCGACACGCGCCAGACGTCGGGCTCTCCGCCGGTCTCAGGCTCGTCGACCTGGGCGCCGACCGCGCGCAGCATGTCGACCGTCATCCGGATGTGGGGCATGGAGGGAAGGGCGGAGCCGGTGTGCCGGACCTCCACCCCCTGGTTGAAGCGGGGCCCGGACAGCAGCAGCGCGGAGACGAACTGGGAGGACGAGGAGGCGTCGATCGCCACCGGGCCGCCGTCCAGCGCTCCGGCGCCGTGCACGGTCAGGGGCAGCGCCCCGCGCCCGTCGTCGTCGATCCGGGCGCCCAGGGCCTTCAGCGCGCCGATGACACCGTGCAGCGGACGCTCGTAGGAGCGGGGGTCCCCGTCGAAGCGGACCGGCCCGTCCGCCAGACAGGCCACGGGGGGCAGGAAGCGCATGACCGTGCCCGCGTTGCCGACGTCGACCGAGGCCGGGCCGTGCAGGCCGGCCGGGATCACGCGCCATGCCTCTCCGGAGCCGTCCGGGCCCACGCCCTCCTCGATGCCGACGCCCATCGCGCGGAGCGCCTGGGCCATCAGCAGGGTGTCCCGGGAGCGCAGCGGGCGGCGCAGCCAGCCCGGCTCGGAGGACAGCGAGGCGAGGACGAGCGCCCGGTTGGTGACGGATTTGGATCCGGGCACGGTGACGGTCGCGTCGACGGCCCCTGTCGCACGGGGGGCGGGCCAGAGGGCGGGGTGCACGGCGCTTTCGGTCATGCCCCTCACTTTAGTGGCTCTGCGCAAACCCAGATCCTGAGCATTTAGGACGAAACCGGGACGTAATAAGAGGGTGATAGAGGGGCTCGGCCCGGAGCACGCCTCACAGTCCCAGCAGCCAGCGCCCACCGCCGATCAGCGAGCAGAGCGACACCGCGTGGAAGAGGAACAGCCAGACGGCCGCCGGCGCGTGCGTCAGCCGGGCCAGCTGGTCGGCGTCGGAGTCGGGCGCACCACCGTGGCGGCGTTTGGACTGCAGCTCGAAGGCGGGGCGCACGCCGCCCAGGAGCAGGAACCAGACCACCGTGTACGCGAACGCCGACTGGACCTCGGGCGAGGTCAGCCACGAGACCAGCAGGAACGTCGTTCCCGTGAGGATGACCGTCAGGGCGCCGTAGAGGTTGCGGATCATCACCAGCATCACGGCGAGCAGCGCGGTCGACACCCACAGCAGCAGCGTGATCCGGCCGGCGGCCAGGAGCCAGGCGCAGCCCAGGCCGAGCAGCGGGGGCGCCGTGTAGCCGGCCGCCGCGGTGAGGACCATGCCGATGCCGGTCGGCCTGCCGCGGCTGACGGTGAGGCCGCTGGTGTCCGAGTGCAGCCGGATGCCGGAGAGCTGCCGGCCGGTGAGCAGGGCGACCAGCCCGTGGCCACCCTCGTGGGCGATGGTGATCGCGTTGCGGGAGAGCCGCCATACGAGGTTCGGCGCGACGGCGAGGAGTGCCGCGGTGGCCGTGACGACCACCAGCCACTGCGCGGGCGCGGGCTGGGTGCCGAAGACGCGATCCCACAGATCGCCCAGTGCGGTGCTGTCCATGGTGCGGGCGGCTCCTCGAGGTAGTTGCGGCGGTGGCCTCCGCTCGGCGTGCGAGTCGTGGCAGTCTGGCACTCATGTGCGGAAGGTATGCGGCGAGTCGGCGGCCGGAGGATCTGACGGGGCTCTTCGGCGTCGAGAAGTGGGAACCCACCGAGACCCTGGAGCCCGATTGGAACGTGGCACCGACCAAAGAGGTGTACGCGGTTCTGGAGCGTCCTGTGAAGGACGCGGACGACCCGCGTCCGGTTCGCCAGCTGCGCGCGCTGAAGTGGGGACTCGTGCCGTCCTGGTCGAAGTCGCCCGAAGGGGCCGCCCGCATGATCAACGCCCGAACGGAGACGGTCCACGAGAAGCCGTCCTTCCGGCGGGCCTTCGGGTCGAGGCGCTGCATCCTGCCCGCCGACGGCTACTACGAGTGGGTGACCGGCGCCGACGAGCGGCAGCTGGAGGAGAAGGGGAAGCGGAAGCGGCCCCGCAAGCAGCCCTACTTCGTCACCCCCGCCGACGGCTCCGTCTTCGCCATGGCGGGTCTCTACGAGTTCTGGCGCGACCGGACCCTGCCCGACGACCATCCGCAGGCCTGGTGGGTGACCTGCTCCGTGCTCACCACCGAGGCGGAGACGTCCCCGCTCGCCGTGGCACCCGCCGAAGGGCCGTCCGCACTCGCCGACATCCACCCCCGGATGCCCCTCATGCTCACCCCCGACCGCTGGGACGCCTGGCTGGACCCGTCGCGCACCGGCACCGGGGAGCTGAGGGCGCTCCTGGAGCCGCCGCCCGGCGGGCTGATGCGGGCCTACCCGGTGGCCACCGCCGTCAGCAACGTCCGCAACAACGGCCCGGAGCTGCTCGACGAGCTGGCCGCGCCGGAGCTCAGCACGCTGTTCTGACCCGCGGGATCCGGCAGGATGAACGGCGTGAGCCGCACAGGGACGACGCAGAAGAGCCGGACCGTCGAGACGGAGGCCGGGACCGCCAGGATCACCTGGCTCCCCGGTGAGGACGCCCGGCTGGTACTCGCCCTGGGCCATGGCGCCGGTGGCGGCGTCGAGGCCCGCGACCTCCAGGCGCTGGCGGCCGTGCTGCCCGCCCGCGGGGTGACCGTCGCCCTGGTGGAGCAGCCCTGGCGGGTGGCGGGGAAGAAGGTGGCGCCCGCACCGCGGACCCTGGACGCCGGCTGGCGCGGCCTGTGGCCCGCGCTGACCGGGCCGGGACTGCCCGTCGTCGCCGGTGGCCGCAGTGCGGGG
>NZ_JBEXWB010000408.1:0-5149 GCF_040629645.1 Streptomyces sp. NPDC005899
GAGCAGCCGTCCGTGGCGGCGGCGGGGACCGTGCTCGACGGCAGTACGCAGGAGGCACCGGGCGAGTTCGCGGTGCGGCCGCCCGGCGAGGCGTCCCCGGGCACCGGTGAGAAGACCGCCGCCGCGAAGGACGCACCCGCGAAGGTGGTGCGGCAGGCACCCGCTCCCGCCCCGCAGAAGACCGGGAGCGCGCCGAAGAAGGCCGCCGGCGGCGAGGCGGCGGCGAAGAAGCCCGCGGAGCCGAAGAAGCAGGCCGAGGAGAAGAAGAGCGGCGGTGCCGCCGCGCAGCCGGCGAAGAAGGGCGCGGCCGTCCCGGCCGGCGCCGGGGTCTCCCTGCGCAGTCATCTCTCGGGCCGCTGCATCGACGTACCGGCTCACAACTTCAGTGACGGTACGTCACTCCACGTGTGGGACTGCGACAACAGCGTGGCCCAGAAGTGGCGGTTCGCCGCGGACGGCACGGTCCGCATCAGCGACAAGTGCCTCGACGTGGCCGGTGCGAACTTCCGTGACGGCACGCCCATCCAGATCGTGTGGTGCAACGGCAACGCCGCCCAGAAGTTCACCCTGAACGGGGCCCACGACCTCGTCAACACTGTCGTCGGCATGTGTGTCGACGTCAAGGACGGCAACCGGAGCAACGGGGCACCGCTGCAGCTGTGGACCTGCAACGGCACCGACAGCCAGAAGTGGAGCACCTGACCGCGACGACTGGACACCGCGGGTACCGCCCACCGGGGACCCGCACGCCCGGGAACGGGCATGATGAACACCGTCGGTCAGCCGACACCCGTCCCCGGCGAGCGGGGGCGTTCACCGGAGTCACCGCCGTGGCAAGGAGGTTGGTGCGTGTCGCGCCAGGTACTGTCGGTCGGTCCACAGGACCGCTATCGGACGATCGGTGAGGCACTCGCCGCCGCCCGCACCGGAGCGCTCATCAGCGTCCGGCCCGGGACCTACGCGGAGAACCTGGTGATCCAGACCAGGGTCACCCTCACCGCCGCCGAAGGGCGGGGCACGGTGGAGATACGGCCGCGTTCGGGCAGCGTGGTCGCACTGCGCGCCGACGCCGTGATGCTCTCCGAGCTGACCCTGAGGGGCGGTGACGCCGAACTGCCGGCCGTGGACGTGCGGCGCGGGCAGGCCGCGTTCGACGGTTGCGAGATCGTCGGCGCCGCCTGGACGGCGATGCTGGCCGGCGGCACCGGGTCCCTCGCCCTCCGCGACTGCCGGGTGAGCAATCCGCAGGGCGCGGGCATCGTGGTCACGTCCACGACACCCACCACCGTGGAGTCCTGCACCCTCGAGCACCTGGGCACCAGCGGCCTGGTCCTCGCCGAGCAGGGCGAGGCGCGCATCCGCGACTGCACGGTACGCGACGCCCGGGGCAACGGCCTGCTGGCCAACGGCGAGAGCCGCGGCGTCGTCGAGGACTGCGACATCTCCTCCACCGACAAGCCCTCCATCGCGCTCGAACAGAACTGCGCCGTCTCGGTGGTCCGCACCGTGGTGCACGACACCAGCACCGGCGTGCACCTGAGCAGCACCGGTCGCACGACACTGGACGACGTCCGGGTCACCGGCGCCTCCGGAAACGGCATCGCGCTGGCCGGCGGCACCGACCCCGTGCTGCGCCGCTGTCGCGTGTCGCGCGTCCGTGGCCACGGTGTGCTCGTCACCGACCGGTCCCGGGGCACCTTCGAGGACTGCTGGGTGGACGCCGCGCAGGGCGCCGCGCTCAGGGTCGCCGGGGCGGCCTCCCCGGCGCTGACGGGCCTGACGGTCCGCGACTGCGAGGGCGCCGGACTGCTCCTCGAGGAGGACGCGGCCCCCGAACTCGACCGCCTCGAAGTGATCGGCGGTTCACCCGCGGTCGCCGTGCGCGGCGGGGCGAACCCGCTGCTGCGCCGTGCCCGGCTGGTGGAGCCCTCCGGCGACGGCATCCTGGCCACCATGGAGGCCCGGGGCCGTGCCGAGGACTGCGACATCGTCCGGCCGAAGGGCGCGGGTGTCCGGGTGGCCTCCGGAAGCACCCTCTACCTGGCCGGCGGCGGGGTGTCCGACACGGCCACCAGCGGCCTGGTCGTGGAGGACGGCGGCAACGTCACCGTGCGCGACTTCCGTGTGGAGACAGCGGGCGAGGAGGGAGTGGTGGTAGCGGCGGGCGGCGAACTGACCGCCAACCGCACCGCGGTGCACGCCCCGCAGGGACACGCCTTCCTGCTTCGCGAGGGCGCGCTCGCCTCCCTCAGCGGCTGCGAGGCGACCGGCGGGGCCCAGGACGGCTTCCGGGTCGAGTCCACCGCGCCGGTGTCGCTCGTCAACTGCCTCGCCCGGGAGAACGAGGGCGGCGGCCTGGTGCAGACCGCCCCCGGCGACCGGCTCGCCGTGGAGAACCTCAGCAGCACCGGCAACGGCAAGCGGGACGCCTGGGGCACCGGCAGCGCCGAGAACACCGACCCGGCGGGCTCGGGTGCCGCGGACGGTCCGCAGCCGGACCGTGCGGACGGTCCGCTCGGCGCCCTCAACGCGCTGATCGGGCTGGAGAACGTCAAGCAGCAGGTGGGCACCCTGGTCAATCTGACCCAGCTCGCCCAGCGCCGCCGGCAACTCGGCATGCCCGCGCCGCCGATGAGCAGGCACCTGGTGTTCGCCGGCCCGCCCGGCACCGGCAAGACCACCGTCGCGCGGCTGTACGGGGCCATCCTGGCCGAGCTCGGCTCCCTGCGCAGCGGGCACCTGGTCGAGGTCTCCCGCGCCGACCTGGTCGCACAGGTGGTCGGCGGCACCGCCATCAAGACCACCGAGACCTTCCAGCGGGCCCTCGGCGGCGTGCTGTTCATCGACGAGGCGTACACGCTCACCGCGGACAGCGGGAACGGCGGCGCCGACTTCGGCCGCGAGGCCGTGGACACGCTGCTGAAGCTGATGGAGGACCACCGCGACGAGGTCGTCGTGGTCGCGGCCGGCTACTCCCGTGAGATGGAGTCGTTCCTCGGCTCCAACCCCGGCCTGGCCTCCCGCTTCTCGCGGACCGTCGAGTTCGAGAACTACTCAGTGCCCGACCTGGTCGCGATCATGGAGAGCATGTGCGCCCAGCACCAGTACGAGCTCGGTGAGGGCACCGCGGCGGCCCTGGCCGCGCACTTCGCAGCCATGCCGCGGGACGCCGGATTCGGCAACGGCCGTGCCGCGCGCGGGGTGTTCGAGGAGATGGTGGACCGGCAGGCGGTCCGGCTCTCCACGCAGTCCCAGGTCGGCGAGCGCGATCTGCGCCTGCTGCTGCCCGAGGACGTCTCCGCCACGGCGGCGGCCACGGCAGCCGCGGCGGCGGGCGGCACCGCCGTACCGGACGACGACCCGCTGACCCGCCTCGGCGACATGATCGGACTCGCCGACGTGAAGCGCGAGGTCGCCGACCTGGTCAACCTCATCACCACCGCGCGCCACCGGGCCGCCGCCGGGCTGCCCGTACCCACGCTCAGCAGCCACCTGGTCTTCACCGGCCCACCCGGTACCGGCAAGACCACCGTCGCCCGCCTCTACGGGGAGGTGCTGACCCAGCTCGGTGTCCTCGACCGGGGCCAGCTGGTCGAAGCGGCCCGCGCCGACCTCGTCGGCCGGTACATCGGCCACACCGCCCAGCTCACCCGCGAGGTCTTCGAACGGGCTCGCGGGGGAGTGCTGTTCATCGACGAGGCGTACACCCTCACCCCGCGCGGCGGTGGCGCGGACTTCGGGCAGGAAGCCGTGGACACGCTGCTGAAGCTGATGGAGGACCACCGGGACGAGGTGGTGGTCATCGTCGCCGGGTACACCGACGAGATGGAGCGCTTCCTCGCCTCCAACCCCGGCCTCTCCTCACGCTTCCCGCGCCGGATCGCCTTCGCCGACTACTCCTCCGAGGAGCTCGTCACCATCGTGCGCGCCCAGGCCACGAGCATGGGCTACGAGTGCGGACCGGGCACCGGCCCCCTGCTGAAGGAGTACTTCGACGCGATACCCAGGGACCGCTCCTTCGGGAACGCCCGCCTGGCCCGCCAGGTGGTCGAGGCGATGGTCACCCGCCAGGCGGGCAGGCTCAGTTCGGTCGCCGCGCCCACCCTGGACGACCTGCGGATCCTCCTCCCCGCCGACGTCACGGTCGCCGCCGGGACGGCACCCCGGTGAGGCCGCCCGCTCTCGCGGCCGCCCGTCTGCTGTCCGGCGCCGGCCTGGCCGCCGCCCTGCTGCTGCCGACGGCCGTGCCCGCACAGGCGGCATCGCCCTCGGGTACCCCCGCGGCCGACGGCAAGAAGGGCCAGGAACTGCCCGGGATGCCCTCCGCACTCGACCCGGACGCCGACGAGGCGGCCTGCACCCCGGCCTCCCGCGCCACCGCGGAGAAGCAGGACTGGTCGCGCCAGCGCCTCGACCTGGACCGGCTGCACCGGCACAGCACCGGAGCGGGTGTGACCGTGGCGCTGATCGACACCGGGGTCGATCCCGACGCCGCCGGGCTGGAAGGCCGGGTCACCGCAGAGGGTGGCGCCGGTGACGACTGTGTCGGGCACGGCACCTTCCTTGCCGGGCTGATCGCCGGGACGGGCGGGGACAGCCCGCGCCTGGCGGGCGTCGCCCCCGACGCGGAGATCCTCGCCCTGCGCGGCACCGACCGGCGCGGGCGGCCGAGCGCCGCCCTGGTGGTGGGGGCGCTGCAGAAGGCGACAGAGGCGGGGGCGGACGTGATCGCGGTCGCGGTGGCCCTGCCGCGCCAGGACCCGGCCCTGAGCAGCGCGGTCGCCGAGGCCCGGCAGGCGGGCGCGGTGGTGGTCGCCGCGGCCACGCCCGACCCGCCGTCCCGTGGCGGCACCGACGAGATCCCCTCCCGCACCTACTGGCCGGCCGGTGAACCCGGAGTGCTCTCGGTCGCCGACATGCTTCCCGGCGGCACCCGCCCGGACGGCGCCCTGCCCACCGGCCGCATCGACCTCGCCGCCCCGGGCGCCGGGGTCGTCTCCAGCGGCCCCCGGGGTAAGGGTCACCACCTCGGCGGCGGCGCCCCGGTGGCCACCGCCTACGCCGCCGGCGCCGCCGCGGCCGTCCGCGCGGCCCACCCGGAAGCGGCACCCGACGACGTCGTCCGCCGCCTGACCGCCACCGCCTACCC
>NZ_JBEXWB010000409.1:0-5146 GCF_040629645.1 Streptomyces sp. NPDC005899
GTCTCCGTGGCCGGGTCCGCGCGCGGCATCCCGGCGGGAGACGGTCCGCCCCCGGCGGTGGACGTCAGCCCCGCCAGGGCAGCTCCGCGGTGACGGTCGTGGGACCGCCGGCGGGTGAGTCGACGGCGAGGACGCCGTCCACGGCGTCCAGCCGCTCCGTCAGCCCGGCCAGTCCGCTGCCCGACGACACGTCGGCCCCGCCCCGGCCGTCATCCGTCACCTGCAGCATCAGCCGGTCCGCGGCCCGCCACACGTCCACCGAGGCCCGGGTGGCACAGGCGTGCTTGCTGACGTTCTGGAGCAGCTCCGACACGGTGAAGTACGCGATGCCCTCGATCGCCTCCACCGGGCGGCCGGACAGCTCCACCGTCACGTCCACCGGGACGGTGCAGCGGGAGGCGATGGCGGAGAGGGCGGCGTCCAGGCCGCGGTCGGTGAGGACGGCGGGGTGGATGCCCCGGGCGAGGTCGCGCAGTTCCTGGAGGGCGACCTTCACCTCGCCGTGGGCCTCGTCGACCATGCGGGCGGCGGCTTCCGGGTCGTCCGTGAGCTTCTCCTTCGCCAGCCCCAGACCCATGGCGAGGGCGACGAGGCGGGCCTGGGCACCGTCGTGCAGGTCCCGCTCGATGCGGCGCAGGTCGGCCGCCGCGGTGTCCACGACCACCCCGCGGTCCGACTCAAGCTCCGAGACCCGGGTCGCGAGGCGGGAGGGGCCGAGCAGGCCGGCCACCAGCAGCCGGTCCACGGACGCCAGCCCCCGGATGATCCACGGCGCGACCATGACGAGCGCCAGACCGAGCCCGCTGGTCACCGCCAGGTCCAGGGACGAGTCCAGATAGACCTGGTGGGTGCTGTCGCCGTACAGCTGTACGCCGTCCGTGCCCACGTAGGCGGGGAAGACCCAGTGCCACAGCGGATAGGTGAACGCGGCCCAGCCGTACGCCCAGAACGTCAGGGAGACGCCGAACGCGAAGACCGCCCACGGCATGTGCAGCAGCGCGTAGAGCAGGTGCCGCCAGGACACCCCGCTCCTGAGCACGGCGCCGACCCATGACATCAGGCCGCCCGTCCTCCCCCGCACCGGCTCCGGCTCCGCCACCTCCAGCTTCAGCAGACCGCGCGCCCGGCCACGCTCCAGGGTGCCGAAACCACGGCACATCACCAGCCCGGCGGCGAGGATCGGGATGCCGAGGAACGTGATCAGCATCCCCATGCCCAACGACACCATGGTGACCGCGAGGCAGAACAGCACCACGCTGATGGGCAGGCTCAGGAGCAGATAGGCCAGCTCACGCCAGGTACGGGCCTCGAAGGGCGCGCGCACCGCGGCCGGGAGGAAGTGGTGTGCCGGGGGCCGGCCCCCCGACCCGGCACCCGGGCGATGGAGGTCCCGCGTGTCCGGTCCGTATGCCGTGGCCATCAGTGGCGTCCGTCCGTTTCTTCTGGGCGGGGACATCCCGCGGGTGTTCGGATCGTCGGGCTCGTCGGGCCGGTGGGGCTCGGCGGGCTGGTCTGGTGTTGCGGGTGTTGCGGGTGCTGCGGGTGGTGCTGGTGTTGCGCGTTCGCCGGTACTCGGGGCGCGTGGCTTCCCGCGGAGGCCGGTGGCCGGATCGCCCGGGACGTCCCGTGGGCCGCGCGGTGGAGACCGAGGCGGCTCCGGGGCCGGCACGGAGGCTGATGACCCAAGACTGCTGCGTCCCGGCATTTCGCACCATGAGGACGGTCTCCGTACCGGGCCGGGGGTTTTCCCCACCCCGGGGCTACGGGGCCCCGCCTCCCGGAACACAGCACCCCGGCGGGCGCGGGCTCAGGTCCCCGCCGTCGTGGCTGCCACGCGGTCGCGCCAGGGCAGCTCGGCGGTGACCGTGGTGGGCCCGCCGACCGGGCTGTGCACGACGAACACCCCGTCGACCGCCCCCAGCCGTTCCGCGAGCCCCGACATACCCGTACCTCCGTCCAGCCGCGCCCCGCCCACACCGTCGTCCCGCACCTCGATGAGGAGCCGGTCCCCCGTGCGCCACACCTCGACCGACGCCGACCGGGCGCGGCTGTGCTTGCTGACGTTCTGGAGCAGCTCCGACACGGTGAAGTACGCGATGCCCTCGATCGCCTCCACCGGGCGGCCGGACAGCTCCACCGTCACGTCCACCGGGACGGTGCAGCGGGAGGCGATGGCGGAGAGGGCGGCGTCCAGGCCGCGGTCGGTGAGGACGGCGGGGTGGATGCCCCGGGCGAGGTCGCGCAGTTCCTGGAGGGCGACCTTCACCTCGCCGTGGGCCTCGTCGACCATGCGGGCGGCGGCTTCCGGGTCGTCCGTGAGCTTCTCCTTCGCCAGCCCCAGACCCATGGCGAGGGCGACGAGGCGGGCCTGGGCACCGTCATGCAGGTCCCGCTCGATGCGGCGCAGGTCGGCCGCCGCGGTGTCCACGACCACCCCGCGGTCCGACTCCAGCTCGGCGATCCTGTTCTCCAACTCGTCGGACGGCGACAGCATGCCCCGCACCATCGCCCGGTCCGCGTTCGCCAGCCCACGGGCGACGAACGGCAGTACCGGCCAGAGGACGAACAGACCCGCCAGCGTCACGGTGAACGTCGCCACACCCCACGGCAGGCGAATGAACGAATACAGCAACGCCCGCCAGCCCACCGGGTCCTTCAGCCCCGACCACAGCCAGGGAAGGAACCCGCGGCCCCGGTGGCTGCGGGCCATCGGGCTCGGCTCCTCGATCCGCACCCCGAGCATCCCCCGTGCCCGGCCCCGCTCCGCACGCCCGAGCAACCGCGCACCCTGCAACCCCAGGGCCAGCAGGGGCAGGCCGATCACGGTGACCGACAGCCCCACGCCGACGCCGACCAGGAACACCGCGTACACGAACCCGGCGATCGCCGCCGGGAGGTTGGCCAGCAGGTACGCGATCTCCTTCCACGTCCACCGGTCGAAGGCGAAGCGCGCGGGCGGCGGAGCGGCGGCGTCGTGTCGCGGGTGGCCCGACGGGTCGTGGTCCGGGGAACCGGGACGCGAGGGGGCGTCGTCCGGCGGCGGAGGGCTCATGGTCATACGACCAGCCTGCCGGGCGGGGGACCCCCACGCCATGGGGTTCGTGGGTGAGGTGAAGTAGGGATAACCCCACCCCTTGTGCGACGCGGCTGCTTACCCCCTCTTTAACAGGGCCTAGACTCCCGTGCGTACGTACAGGCCGTCGAACAGGTTGAGGGAGCGAGGGGCGGACGTGACGGACGTGCCGGGACCGACCGTTCTCGCGTCGGACTACTTCCAGAGCTACTCAGTGGTCGGACTGCTCGCCGTCGTCGGCGTGCTGTTCGTCGCCGTCGCCTTCGGGGCCGGCCGACTGCTCAGGCCCGTGGTCCCGACGCCGGAGAAACTCCTCACCTACGAATGCGGCGTGGACCCCGTGGGGGAGGGCTGGGCCCACACCCAGGTCCGCTACTACGTCTACGCTTTCCTGTACGTGATCTTCGCCGTCGACTCGATCTTCCTGTTCCCGTGGGCGACGGTGTTCGCGGCTCCCGGGTACGGCGCGACGACACTGGTGGAGATGTTCGTCTTCCTCGGCTTCCTGGCCGTGGGACTGCTCTACGCATGGAAGAAGGGCGTCCTCGAATGGGCGTGACGAACCGGCCGAACCCCGAACCCCTGCCCGATCCGACGATGCCGCCGGAGCCGCAGAAGCTCGGCGTGCTGTCCCGGCTCGCACCCGAACCGATGAAGGTGGTCCTCAACTGGGGCCGCCGCTACAGCCTGTGGGTCTTCAACTTCGGACTCGCCTGCTGCGCCATCGAGTTCATCGCCGCGTCCATGGCACGGCACGACTTCATCCGGCTCGGCGTCATCCCGTTCGCTCCCGGACCGCGGCAGGCCGACCTCATGATCGTGTCCGGCACGGTGACGGACAAGATGGCTCCGGCCGTGAAGCGGCTGTACGAGCAGATGCCCGAACCGAAGTACGTCATCTCCTTCGGCGCCTGCGCCAACTGCGGCGGCCCCTACTGGGACTCGTACTCGGTGACGAAGGGCGTCGACCAGATCATCCCCGTCGACGTGTACGTCCCCGGCTGCCCGCCCCGGCCCGAGGCGCTCCTCCAGGGCATCCTCAAGCTCCAGGAGAAGATCGCCCGCGAGTCCCTCGCCGAGCGGTACGCCGAGCACGGGGCGGCCCGCCCCTCGACCGCGGCCCTGCGCAGCGGCCTCGTGGCGGGCCCGAAGGCCCCCGGGGAGGAAGCGCGGTGAGCGCCGCCGACACGTACGGCCGGCTGCCGGACGCCGTCACCGACGTCTTCGGCGAGGACGCCACCGCCTCCCACGCGTACGACCTGCTGACCGTCGACGTCCCCGCCGAATCCTGGATCGCCGCCCTCGAAACGGCCCGCTCCGTACTGGGGTGCAGTTATTTCGACTGGCTGAGCGCGGTCGACGAACCGGGCACCGGCTTCCGTGTCTGCGCCCACGTGGCGGCCCTGGGCGACGGCACCGTCCGGCGCCTGCTCGTCCGTACGACCGTCCCCCACGGCGATCCCGTCCTGCCCAGCGCGGTCGGGGTCTACGCGGGCGCGGCCTGGCACGAGCGCGAGACGCACGAGATGTTCGGCATCGGTTTCGAGGACCACCCGCACCTGGTTCCCCTGCTGCTCCCCGAAGGCTTCGAAGGGCACCCGCTGCGCAAGGACTTCGTCCTGGCCGCCCGGGTCGCCAAGGCGTGGCCCGGTGCCAAGGAGCCGGGCGAGTCCGACCACGGTGGGCCCAAGCGGCGCACGATGCTGCCGCCGGGCGTGCCCGACCCGAACGAATGGGGCCCGCTCAAGGGCCAGCTCCCGCCCGCCCCGGCCCGCCCGGCCAGAGGCGCCCGCCCGGCGGGCGACCGCCCGGTGCGCCGCGCCCGCAGCGCGGGCGACGGCTCGGCGGCGCAGCGGGCCGCGGGTACCGACGCCGCCGCACCGGCGGCGCCTGCACGTACGCCGGAGGCGCCCCCGCAACCGGCGCCGCCCCGCCGTACGCGCAGCGCCTCCCAGGGCTCGGCGAGCCAGCTCGCCGACCCGGCGCCCGCACCTGCGGCCGACGCGGCGGGAGCGGGTACGACGGGCGCGGCGGGTGCCGGTACCTCGGCGGCGGGAGCCGGCGCGGCGGGCG
>NZ_JBEXWB010000410.1:0-5140 GCF_040629645.1 Streptomyces sp. NPDC005899
GGGGTGGTCGCCGTACCCCCTCAGGCCGGTGGGCGGCACACCGGTGCCGCCCGCGTCCGTCCGTCTCCGCTTCCGCGTCCCTCCGGCGTAAGCGTCGGCGTCCGGCGTCCCGAGCGTGGAACCCGGGCCCCGGACCGGACCCTCAGAGCCTGGGGTAGCGGGCCAGCCAGCCGGGAGCGACAGCGGTGGGGCTGTGCAGGGCCGGGCCCTGGGTCATCTCCATCGCGAAGTCGTCGGAGAGTTCCAGGACGGTGGAGCGTCCCTCCAGCTCGGCCAGCCACGCCGGTGGCAGGGCCGTCTCGCCGTGCATCGCCCCGAGCAGGGTGCCGCAGACGGCCCCGGTGGCCGCCGAGGGCCCGGAGTGGTTCACGGCGAGTCGCAGGCCGTGGCGTACGTCCTCGCCCACCAGAGCGCAGTACAGGGCCACGGCCAGGACCTCTTCCGCGGAGTCGGTGTCGCCGAGTGCCTCGATGAGAGCGGGACCCGGTATGCCCTGGCGTACGGAGCCGAGTGCCTGCCGCAGCGCGTCGGTGACCTGCTCGCTGCCCGGGCGTTCGGCGAGGAGTACGAGGGCGCGCTGCACGGAGCCGTCCAGGCTCTCCCCACGGGCCAGCCCCTGCACCAGGAGGGCGAACGCGCCCGCCGCCAGCTGGGCGGTGGCGTGACCGTGGGTGTGGGCGGCGCATTCGACGGCCAGCTGGAGGACCAGGTGCGGGTCCCATCCGACGAGCAGCCCGAAGGGCGCCGACCGGGTCAGCGCGGCGGAGTCCCGGGCGGCCGGGTTCTTGGGCACGGCGAGTGTGCCCATCGTGGCGTCCCCGAAGCCCGTCAGGCACTCCCGGGTGGGGCCGCGGCGGGCGTACAGCCACTCCTCGCAGGCCAGCCAGCCGTTGTCCGCGCGACGCTCGTCCGGACCCCAGGCGTTCTGGGTGGCCGCCCAGCGCAGGTGCGCCCGGTGGACGTCGGTGGGTGGGTGCCAGGCGCCCGTGTCGCGGCGCACCTGGGCCCGTATCAGGCCGTCCACGGTGAACAGGGTGAGCTGGGTGACCGCGGTGACGGCCCCGCGTCCGGCCTGCCCGGCGACGAAGTCGGCGACCCCGTCCACACCGTGGGCGGTCCGTATCTGCTCCAGGGTGAGGCCGGAGACGGCGGCCCCGAGCGCGTCGCCGATGGCGCCACCCAGCAGGGAGCCCCGTACCCGGCTGCGGAAGTCCTGCTGCTCGGCACGACCCCAGACAGCTGTGGTCCCAGTGCTCACCGTGCCCCTTCCGTCCGGCCTGCCGCGTGCGACTGCGCAAGCACTGTAATCGAACGGCAAGCACCGGTCCGGGGTCCGAACAGTATGTACGGACTCGCACGTGGGAGCACTGTTGAACGGCATTCCTCACGATTTCCGGACGTTCCCCGAGGCGGGCGCGGGACCCTCCGCAGCGCCTTCCCGCTTTCCGCCGGCACGCGTGCGACGTCCCAGGTCGGGATGGGCGAGGAAGAAACGCCCGAGGCCGATCGGGTCGGCCCCCCCGCGGCGAGGCGCCGCCCGGCCCGGGCCGGCTGACCTCCGCGGGCGCCCGGCCCGGGCGGTGTTCCGGGCGCCCGAGGCCTCAGCCCTCCAGAACCGGCAGGAGCTCCGGGAGGTGCCCGTCCGACGCCGCCGCCGCCGCGACGCGCTCGGCCGGGACCTCGCCGTACAGCGTGGTGCGCGGTTTCGCCGGGCGGCCCGCCAGGTCGGCGATGGCGACGAGGTCCTGGACGGAGCGGTACGAGCCGTAACTCGATCCGGCCATGCGGGAGATGGTCTCCTCCATCAGGGTGCCGCCCAGGTCGTTCGCCCCCGAGCGCAGCATCTTCGCCGCTCCCTCCGCGCCGAGCTTGACCCAGCTGGTCTGGATGTTGGTGATGTGCGGGTGCAGCAGGAGGCGCGCCATCGCGGTGACGGCGCGGTTGTCGCGGTCGGTGGGGCCGGGGCGGGCGATGCCCGCGAGGTAGACCGGCGCGTTGGTGTGGATGAAGGGGAGCGTGACGAACTCCGTGAAGCCGCCGGTCTCCTGCTGCAGGCGGGCCAGGGTCCGGAAGTGGCCGAGCCAGTGGCGGGGCTGGTCGACGTGGCCGTACATCATCGTCGAGGAGGAGCGCAGGCCCGTCTCGTGGGCCGTCCGGACGACCTCCAGCCAGGTGGCCGTCGGCAGCTTCCCCTTGGTGAGGATCCAGCGGACCTCGTCGTCCAGGATCTCCGCCGCGGTGCCGGGGATAGAGCCGAGGCCCGCCTCCTTCGCGGCGGTGAGCCAGTCGCGGATCGACATGCCCGTGCGGGTCGCCCCGTTGACGACCTCCATCGGCGAGAAGGCGTGGACGTGCATGCCCGGGACCCGTTCCCTCACGGCGCGGGCGATGTCGAAGTACGCGGTGCCCGGGAGGTCCGGGTGGATGCCGCCCTGCATGCAGACCTCGACGGCGCCGACGTCCCATGCCTGGGCCGCGCGGTCGGCGACCTGGTCCAGGGAGAGGGTGTACGCGTCGGCGTCCGTGCGCCGCTGGGCGAAGGCGCAGAAGCGGCAGCCGGTGTAGCAGACGTTGGTGAAGTTGATGTTCCTCGTGACGATGTAGGTGACGTCGTCACCGACCACGTCCCGGCGGAGCGCGTCGGCGATCCGGCACAGCTCGTCGAGTGCGGGCCCGTCCGCGTGGAGCAGGGCGAGTGCCTGGTCGTCGGTGAGCTTCGTGGGGTCGTCCGCGGCCTGGCCGAGGGCCTGACGGACGTCGGTGTCGATGCGGGACGGGACCATGCCGGGGGCGGCGGCCTCGCGCAGGGCCTCCCAGTCGCCGTACACCTCGTCGAAGTCGTCACGCCGGTCGCCGGTACGGCCGTCGGTGTCGATGGTGCGGTGCAGGTCGGTCCGGCCGGAGGCGTCGAAGCCCCCGTCGGGCTCCTGCCAGGGCAGCCCGGCCGGCATCGCGCCCGCCCTCGCCAGCCCCGTCTCCGGGTCGGCGAGCGCACGCACGTGCGGGAGGAGGCGGGGGTCCAGCCAGGGCTCGCCGCGCCGGACGAACTCGGGGTAGATGGTGAGCCGCTCCCGCAGTTCGAACCCGGACTCGGCGGTCCTCGCGGCCAGTTCGTCGATGTGCGGCCAGGGCCGCTCGGGGTTCACGTGGTCCGGGGTGAGGGGTGAGACACCACCCCAGTCGTCGATGCCGGCGCCGATCAGCAGGGCGTACTCGTCGTCGACGAGGTTCGGCGGTGCCTGGATGCGGGCGGAGGGGCCCAGGATGTGGCGGGCCACGGCGATCGCGGCGGCCAGCTCCTCCAGCTCGGCGTCGGGCATCCTGCGCATCGCGGTGTCCGGCTTGGCCCGGAAGTTCTGGACGATGACTTCCTGGATGCCCTGGTAGGCGCGTGCCGTCCTGCGCAGTTCGAAGAGGGAGTCGGCGCGCTCCTCGTACGACTCGCCGATCCCGATGAGGATGCCGGTGGTGAAGGGGACGTTGGAGCGGCCCGCGTCCTCCAGGACGCGCAGCCGGACGGCCGGTTCCTTGTCCGGCGAGCCGTGGTGCGGGCCGCCCTTCTCGGACCACAGCCGGGTGGCCGTCGTCTCCAGCATCATGCCCATGGACGGTGCGACGGGCTTCAGCCGTTGCAGGTCCGTCCAGGTCAGCACCCCGGGGTTGAGGTGCGGGAGCAGCCCCGTCTCCTCCAGCACCCGGATCGCCATGGCCCGTACGTACGCCAGGGTGTCGTCGTACCCTTCGGCCTCCAGCCAGGCGCGCGCCTCGGGCCACCGGTCCTCGGGGCGGTCGCCGAGCGTGAACAGCGCCTCCTTGCAGCCCATCTCGGCGCCCTCGCGGGCGATGTCCAGGACCTCGTCCGGCGAGAGGAACATGCCGTGGCCGGCGCGCCTGAGCTTTCCGGGGACCGTGACGAAGGTGCAGTAGTGGCAGGTGTCGCGGCAGAGCCGGGTCAGGGGGATGAAGACCTTGCGGGAGTACGTGATGACTCCGGGCCGCCCCACCGCCTGGAGTCCCGCGTCCCGCACCCGGGCCGCGGACGCGGCGAGATCCGTCAGGTCGCCGCCGCGCGCCTGGAGCAGGACGGCGGCCTCGGTCACATCGAGTGCGACTCCGTCGCGGGCCCGCTTGAGGGCCCGCCGCATGGAGTTGGTGGTCGGGCGTCCGCGCTGAGGATCGGTCATGGACCGAGCATACGAGCGCCCTCTCCCGTCCGGACCAGGACCTCTGTCCGCGGCGGACGTCCGGGCCCGGCGCCGTGGACGCGACCGGACGGCCGGTCCTTCCTGGCGCCTTGAGCGTTATGTCTCGCTTGCACCGTAAGGTCGGAGAGGTGATGGAAACGATCGTCTTCGACATCGGTGAGACCCTCGTACGCGACGACCGCCACTGGGCGTCGTGGGCCGACTGGCTAGGGGTCCCGCCGCACACGGTCAGCGCCCTGGTGGGCGCCGCGGTGGCCCAGGGGCGGCACGGCTCCGACGCCCTGGGGATCCTGCGTCCCGGCATGGACGTCACCGAGGCGTGCCACGCCCGTGCGGCGGCGGGCCGGGGCGAGTACCTGGACGAGAGGGACCTCTATCCGGACGTCCGCCCGGTGCTGGCCGAGTTGCGGGCCCTGGGTCTGCGTGTCGTCGTGGCGGGTGACCGGAGCCGCCGCGCCGGGGAGTTGCTGCGGGCGCTGGACCTGCCGGCTGACCTGGTGGTCACCTCGGAGGAGTGGGGCGTGACCAAGCCGGACCCCGGGTTCTACGCGCGCGTGCTGGACGTCTCGGGCTCAGCCCCGCACGCCACCCTGTACGTGGGCGACCACCCGGCCGACGACCTGTTCCCCGCCAAGTCGTCGGGGCTGCGGGCCGCCCACATCCGCCGTGGCCCGTACGGCCATTGGTGGGCCGATCACGCGGACGTGGTGGAGACGGCGGACTGGCGGATCAACGCGCTGACGGACCTGCCGGGGCTGCTGGCGGAAGCCGCCCGTAGCCGGCGCGCCGACCCCCCGCCGTTCGACGCCCACACCATCGGCGCCCTGTCGATCGGCGCTCCGTCGATCGGCGCCCGGCCCGCCGGGCCCTGACCGGCGGCTCCCCCGGCCCCGGCCGAGGGGCGGCCGTGCCTCTGCGGGTGTCCGGGGGCCGCC
>NZ_JBEXWB010000411.1:0-5108 GCF_040629645.1 Streptomyces sp. NPDC005899
GCACCGGTGTGCCGCCCGCGTCCGTCCGGGGTACCGCCGACCCGCCCGCGTTCCCGCGCGGGCACGCGGGTCAGTCCCTGATCCCCCCGGGGACCACCGTGCCCTCCGGACCGGACTGCTGGGCCGGGACGGCGGCCGCTGCGCCGGCCGCCGGGCCTTCGTCGTCCGTGTTGATCCGCTCGATGAGGGCGTCCCGCTCCGGGGTGTCCTCCGGCTTGATGTAGCCGATCACTATGTAGAGCACCAGCGAGATCGCGAGCGGCAGCGCCACCTGGTACTGCAGGGCGACATTCGTCTTCACCGAACCGTCGAAGTTGTAGTTGGTGAAGTAGAACGCGAGCAGGCCCGCGGCCCAGCTGGTCAGCGCCGCGGTCGGGCCCGACCTGCGGAACCCGCGCAGCAGACCCAGCATGAACGGGATCGCGATGGGGCCCATCAGCCCGGCCACCCACTTGATGACGACCGAGATGATGTCCTTGAACGTGGGCGAGTTGATCTGCGTCGCCAGTGCCATCGACAGACCGAGGAAGGCCAGCGTGGAGAGCCGCGCGGCCAGCAGGCCGCTGCGGTTGCTCCAGTTGCGCGCCGCCTTGGAGAAGACCGGCGCGATGTCGCGGGTGAAGACGGCCGAGATGGCGTTGGCGTCGGAGGAGCACATGGCCATCGTGTGCGAGAAGAAGCCGACGACGACCAGTCCCAGCAGACCGTGCGGGAGCAGTTGCTCGGTCATCAGGGCGTAACTGTCCGAGGCGTCCGGCTTCTTGGCCTCGACGAGCAGCGGGGCCACCCACATGGGGAAGAAGAGGACCGTCGGCCAGACCAGCCAGAGGACGGCGGAGAGCCGGGCCGAACGGGTCGCCGAGCGTGCCGAGTCGGTGGCCATGTAGCGCTGGGCCTGGTTCCACATGCCGCCGTTGTACTCGAACGTCTTGATGAAGAGGTACGCCAGCAGGAACGTCACCGTGTACGGGCCGGCCGTCGGGCTGGTGTGGCCCTCGGGCAGCTTGTCCCAGACCGTCCACAGGGAGCTGAAGCCCCCCAGCTTGCTCATCGCGATGACCAGCATGGCCACACCGGCGAAGAGCTGGATGATGAACTGCCCGAGCTCGGTGAGCGCGTCGGCCCACAGGCCGCCGACGGTGCAGTAGACGGCGGTGATGGCGCCGGTGATGAAGATGCCCTGGGTGAGGCTGATGCCCGTGAAGACGGAGAGCAGCGTGGCGATGGCCGCCCACTTCGCGCCGACGTCCACGATCTTCAGCAGCAGACCGGACCAGGCCAGCGCCTGCTGGGTCTGGATGTTGTAGCGGTTCTTCAGGTATTCGAGCGGTGAGGCGACGTGCAGCCGCGAGCGCAGCCGGTTGAGCCGGGGCGCGAAGAGCTTGGCGCCTATACCGATGCCGATGGCGATCGGCAGGGACCACGTCACGAAGGACGTGACGCCGTACTGATACGCGATACCGGCGTAACCGGTGAACATCACGGCGCTGTAGCCGGACATGTGGTGCGAGATGCCCGACAGCCACCACGGCATCTTGCCGCCGGCCGTGAAGAAGTCGCTGACGTTGTCCACGCGCTTGTGCGACCAGAGTCCGATCGCGACCATCACACCGAAGTAGCCGATGAGCACGGCCCAGTCGAGACTGTTCATGCCCCCTCCAGGGGTCCGCCTTGTGAACGGGAAGCCACTTCGTCAGTACGGCCGTTCCGCGGGGCCCCGTGCGGGAAGGGGACTCCCGGGATTGAACCGCCTGCCCGGTCCGTCGGTCAAGGTTTTCTCGGTCAGGGATGTGAACGCGGATCAGTAAGACGAACGATTTTACGGTTTCTTGACCTTGGGGGGCGTTGTCGCGAACGTGACCGCGGCCACACGATGAGCGGGCACTTCGTCAGGGCTGTGCAGAGCTGGAGGCGGGCGCGGGGAGCGCCCCGGAACGCAGAACGACCGCACGGGATGCGGGTCCCGTGCGGCCGGAGAGAGGAGAGGGCTGAGCGACTGGGGTCCGGGGATGCCGGACTGCTGCGGGGTACGGAGGAGCGGGGCGCCGACGGGCGCCGCCGGATCTGCGGCGGGCCGAGCCCCCTCGGCCAGGACGGCGGACCGGTCGAGAGGGCTCCTGGGCGCGACGCGCGGCGGCCGGCGCACACGGCCGGCGCCCGCCGCTCAGACGGTGGCGGTGCCCGCCGCCACGTCACGCACGAAGGTGTTCCAGGCGTCGGACACGAAGCTGAGCGAAGGACCCTCGGGGGCCTTCGAGTCGCGCACGGCAATGGCCTGCGTCACGGGGGACTTGACCTCCACGCACGCCCCGTTGCCGCCGGAGTACGACGACTTCGTCCAGTTTTCCGTAGCACCCTGAAGAATAGCCATGTTCACTCCGGTTCAGAGAGGTGTATGGGTCGGCGCCAACCTCGTTCCCGTCGGCGTGATCGACGCTACTCGCCAACCTCGCCCCATGACGGAGCCGTTCACTCGACCGGATGGCATATTCCATACACCTCTTCCGCCGCCAGGCAGTGACGGTGTATCGTCCCGCCCTCGCTTGGCGCACATCGCGGCATAACCGCCGGACGCCTGTCATTTCGGGCTCCTGGCGTCCGCGAGCGCGAGCCCCGCGGGCAGGGCCCCTGAGGCTGCCGCGGCACCGGCCCCGGGCAGCTGTCACGGACCCCTTCCGGGCTGTGCCCGGCACGCGCCGCGAGAGGGTCAGCGCGTGTAGCTCTTGGCGATCTCGCCGATGAAGTGCCGGGTCTGGTCCACGTTCAGCGCCTGTGCCCGCAAGTGCTCGTACATCACGCTGTACCGCTGGACGTCGTTCGCCTTCTCGAGGTAGAGGTCGCTGGTGACGCCCTCGATGTAGACGACGCTGGAGTCCGCCGCGTCCGGGAACTCCAGGATCGCGTACTGGCCGTTGATGCCCGGGTGCGCCCCCATGTCGAACGGCAGTACCTGCACGGTGACATGGGGCAGATGCGACTGTTCGACGAGGTGCTCGAGCTGTTCCAGCATGACCTGCTTGCCGCCGACCAGCCGGCGCAGGGCGGACTCGTCGATGACGGCCCACAGCCGCAACGGGTGCTCGGGGGCGTTGACGCGGTCCTGGCGGCGGGCGCGGACGTTGACCCGCTTCTCGATGTCGGACGGTGGCGCCTCGGGCAGTGCCCCGTTGATCAGCGCCTCCGCGTAACTCCGCGTCTGCAGCAGACCCGGCACCACCTGGGGCTCGTACACGCGCAAGGACTCCGCATCCGTCTCCAGGCCGATGTAGACGCTGTACGGGATGTCCCCGAAGGCGTGCCACCAGCCCTGCTGTCGCGAGTCCTTCGCCATCTGCATGAGGGAGTCGACGATCCGGTGGTCGTCGACCTCGTACACCCCGCAGAGGTCGCGGACGTCGCGCTGGCTGATGGAGCGGCGGCCGTTCTCCAGCCGGCTGATCTTCGACTGCGAGACGAGCAGCCGCTCCGCCACCTCCTCGGCCGTCATGCCCTTGATCTCGCGCAGGCGGCGCAGCTCCTGCCCCAACCGGCGTCGCCGGACGGTGGGATTGACGTTGGTCGGCACGGGAACGGCACCTCCGGCTATGCAGCTGTTGTAGCTGTGCGTGTCTGCTGCTCAGCAGATTGCCACCCCGGCCCCCGGGCGCGCTGGGAAACAGCCACACACAAGCGCGCGGGGCAGCCGGTGGATCCGGCTGCCCCGCGCGTGGTGCGGCTCCCGAACCGGGTCATGGGGACGTCGGTGCGGCGGTGTGCGGTGCTCCGCGCAAGTGTCCGCGCGGTCGTGCTCTCAGTGGACGGAGGTGTGCGCCATGCTGCCGTGGTGCGCCTGCGGCGCTTGCGACTGCAACGGCACGCCGGCCGGCGGCTGATTACGGCGTGGCTGGACGGCCACACCGTTCTGGACGTCCATCACGGCATGCGCCACGAGGCCGCCCATGGGGTCGTGTCTGATCAGGTCCCGGAGCCGGGAGCGCGATGAGCGCCCCTCGTTCCCGGGGTACAGGTGCTTGCCGAGTCCGACCGCGTGGGCCAGCGCGGCAAGCGCCGCGGTCCGCGGGTCCGGCGGTACGCCGGTGCGGATCGCATTGTCCAGCCGGGCTCTGATGTCCCGGCTGATCGCCGTGTCCGTCGCCTGGTAGCGAGTCGTCGGCAGCACTCCGCACATCTGGCCCGCCACGGCATGCACCATGCCGCACCGCTCCAGATGAGCGAGGTAGATCTGGCGAAGTCCCAGCCGGGGCCCGCCGATCCAGTGGACGGCCCGGACCGGGCTGCCGCGACGGCGCAGCAGTTCCAGTGCGGAGTCCAGAGTCGGATCTCCTGTCGGCCGTGGCATCACCACGGCGATACGATCCCCGTCAGGGGCTATCCGTCCTGCCAGAGCCAGCTCCACTAGCTGTGCCCCGGCCAGGCCGAGGTCGAGCGACTGCGGCTGCGCTGTGGTACCCGTGGTCGGGTCCAGAGCGAGCAGCAGAAGCTCCTCCGGAATTGTTCTGCGGCTCCTGCCCATCCATGCCTCCCCGCGTGGATGAGTGACAGGGTGACCCCTCTCACATTGGTCTGTCGAGGGTGCCTGGGTGCTTTGTAAGGGAACCGTTAGGTATGTCGTTCTCGTCTAGCAGCCCGGCCAAGGGTTCACACAGGACACTGGTAGATGGTTCGGACAGTGCGGGCATGTCCCCGCGGCGCATGAAGGAGGCATCGGTGGCGGGCGAGCCCGACAAGTCGGAGCAGCGGAAGTCGTCGGGGACGGCTGAGGAGCGCGATCCGCGTTTCGCCGTGTTCCGCGAACCGGCCGCCGCGGCGGACAGCGCGAGTGCCGGGGGTGGCAGGACGGGCGCCGCGACGGATACGGCGACGGCCGTCTTCCGCGCTCCGCACCCCGCGGGCGCCGACAGCGACGCGCAGGCGTCCCGGACGGGGCGTGTGGCGCTCGCCGAGAACGCCAGGGACGACGCGGAGGACGGCGCGGAGGTCCGCGCGGGCGGCTCCGGGTCGCCCGCGGAGGGCGGGACGCGCGGTGACGCCTCCGAAGGGCCCGGCGGCGCCTCGGAGGCCTCCGGCGGCGCTTCCGGGGCCGCGGAGGCCGGCAAGGACGTCTCCGG
>NZ_JBEXWB010000412.1:0-5069 GCF_040629645.1 Streptomyces sp. NPDC005899
GTTTCGCGGACCGGGGCCCGGAACCCGTGCCCGTCGCCGCCCCGGTGCCCCGCTCCGTGCCGCCCGCCCCCGCGCCGCCGTCCACCGGACCGCGCGGCCCGGGCACGGCGGCCCCGGCCACCGCCGCCCCGTCACGCCGCAGGAGCAACGCACCCGCCACGCACACGAGCGCCGCCAGCACGAAGCCGTACGGGGGCGTCGCACCCGAGGGCGCGGTCTCGTAGACGAGCGCCGCCGACAGCACGACCACCGTGTTCCGGGCCCGGCCCTCGCACGCGGTGGCGGCGAGCACGACCGTGCCCCAGAGCAGGTACCACGGCTGCACCATCGGTGAGAGGGCGACCAGGACCAGCAGCGCCACCCCCAGGGCGTGCACCGGTTCCGTGCGCCCGGCCGCCGCGCGCCACGCCAGGCGGGCGATCAGCGCGAGGGCGGCCGCCAGTCCGAGGTGCTGCACGAGGGTTCCGACCGGTTCCGGGTCGGTGCCCGCGACCAGCCGGGCCAGGTGTCCCAGCCCCAGGCCGAGGTCGCTGCTGAGGGACAGGGCGGTGTGGATGCGCCCCGCGACGCCCTGGGTGCCCAGCCAGCCGAACCCCGTCCCCCCGAGCAGGGACGCCCCCAGGGCCACCACGACGGCGACCAGGCCGGGGGCCAGCAGCCCCTTGGCCACCCGGCGCGCGAGAGGACCGGTCGCGGCCCCGCCCACCAGCACACCGACGAAGAGCAGCGCCAGCGCCGCCGGTGACTTCACCGTCATCGCGAGCCCGATGAGCGCGGAGCCGGCGACCCACCGCCCCCGCAGGGCGAGGACGACGCCCGCCAGCATCAGAGCGGCCATCAGACCGTCGTTGTGGACCCCTCCCACCACGTGCACCAGCAGCAGGGGGTTCAGGGCGCCGAGCCACAGCGCGGCGCTCTCGCTGCGGCCGTGCTCCCGGGCCAGCTGCCGCAGGGAGAGGACGACGAGTGCGAGCGCGCCCAGCGCGATGAGCCGCATCCCCAGGACCGCGGGGACGATCGTCCCGCCGGTCGCCCACGCCACCCCCCGCGCGAGGACGAGGAAGAACGGTCCGTACGGCGCGGGCGTATCGGTCCAGTGCCCTCCGACACTCGCCGCGGCGTCCCCGCCGGGGCCGGCGGGGTCGAGGACCGACGGGCCCACGCTGTAGACGTCATGGCCTTCGAGGACCATCGCCCCCTGGGCGATGTAGCTGTACACGTCCGCGCTGTGGAGCGGCGGTGCCAGGACGAGCGGCGCCGCCCACCAGGCCAGCGTGACGAGGGTGTGGCGGACGGAGGCGCCCGCCCGGCCGTACAGCCACCAGGCCACGACGAGCAGCGTCAGGCCGCCGTACGCCAGCGCGTGACCGGCGGCGCTCACCAGGGGCCCGTGGGGGACCCAGAGTCCCCACGGGTCGTGGGCCGGGAGCGTGCCGACGGCCCAGCCGCCCAGGGCCGTGGCCGCCGATCCCGCCGCGCCCAGCCGGCGGTATCCGCCGGCGCTCCATGCCCCCTTTGCCCGCATGGCCGAAACCTATCGCAGCGGGTTCGGGGCACGGATCGCGGGACCGGGGGCTGAGGCCGGGCGGGCCGGCCGCGGTCAGGCCTTCGGGGCGACCTTCGAGAGCCCGTTGATGATGCGGTCCATCGCGTCCCCGCCGGTCGGGTCGGTGAGGTTGGCGAGCATCTTCAGGGTGAACTTCATCAGCACGGGGTGCGTCAGGCCGCGCTGGGTCGCGATCTTCATGACCTTCGGGTTGCCGATCATCTTCACGAAGGCGCGGCCCAGCGTGTAGTAGCCGCCGTAGGTGTCCTTGAGGACCTTCGGGTAGGCGTGCAGGGCCAGTTCGCGCTGGGCGGGAGTCGCGCGCGCGTGGGCCTGGACGATGACGTCCGCGGCGAGCTGCCCGGACTCCATGGCGTACGCGATGCCTTCGCCGTTGAACGGGTTCACCAGGCCGCCCGCGTCCCCGACGAGCAGCAGGCCCTTGGTGTAGTGCGGCTGGCGGTTGAAGGCCATCGGGAGGGCGGCGCCCCGGATGGGCGCCGTCATGTTCTCCGGGGTGTAGCCCCAGTCCTCGGGCATCGAGGCGCACCAGGCCTTGAGGACCTCGCGCCAGTCGAGCTCCCTGAAGGCGGACGAGGAGTTGAGGATGCCGAGGCCGACGTTGGACGTGCCGTCGCCCATGCCGAAGATCCAGCCGTAGCCGGGCAGCAGGCGGTCCTCGGCGCCGCGCCGGTCCCACAGCTCCAGCCAGGACTCCAGGTAGTCGTCGTCGTGGCGGGGCGAGGTGAAGTAGGTGCGGACGGCCACGCCCATGGGGCGGTCCTCGCGGCGATGCAGGCCCATGGCGAGGGACAGCCGGGTGGAGTTGCCGTCGGCGGCGACGACGAGGGGGGCGTGGAAGGTGACCGGGGTCTTCTCCTCGCCGAGCTTGGCGTGGACGCCGGTGATGCGGCCGGTGCGTTCGTCCCTGACCGGTTCGCCGACGTTGCAGCGCTCGTACAGCCGGGCGCCCGCCTTCTGCGCCTGCCGGGCCAGCTGCTCGTCGAAGTCGTCGCGCTTGCGCACCAGTCCGTAGTCCGGGTACGAGGCGAGTTCCGGCCAGTCCAGCTGGAGGCGGACGCCGCCGCCGATGATGCGCAGTCCCTTGTTGCGCAGCCAGCCCGCCTCTTCGGAGATGTCGATCCCCATGGAGACGAGCTGCTTGGTGGCGCGCGGGGTGAGACCGTCGCCGCAGACCTTCTCCCGGGGGAAGGCCGTCTTCTCCAGCAGGAGGACGTCGAGTCCGGCCTTGGCGAGGTGGTACGCGGTCGTCGAGCCGGCTGGGCCCGCTCCGACGACGATCACGTCCGCGCTGTGCTCGGAGAGGGGCTCGGTCACGGTCGGATCTCCCGAAGACTCGAATTCGCGTGCCGCGCGGCACATGTCGCGTGCAGTCTATGGGTGCCTGCTGATCCGTTACCGAAGGGCTCCCCGATGTCGCTCGCGCCCCCCGCCGCCCCGTCCGTCCACCTGCGTGTCCCGACCGACGAGGACACCCTGGCCTGGCACCGCGTGTTCGGCGACCCGGAGGTGATGGAGTTCCACGGCGGCCGGCCGGCCGAGTACTCGGTGTACGAGGAGCTGACCGCCCGGCAGCGACGGCACGACGCCGAGCTGGGTTACTGCCTGTGGACGCTGACCGACGACACGGGGCGGGTGCTCGGTTTCACGGGCGCCCAGCCGTGGCCGCACACGTCCTTCGGCCCGGTCGGCGCCACCGAGATCGGGTGGCGGCTGGGCCGGACCGCGTGGGGGCACGGATACGCCACCGCCGCGGCCCGCGCCACGCTGGAGCGGGTACGGGCCGCCGGCGTCGCCGAGGTCGTCGCGATGATCGACGCGCGCAACGAGCGTTCCCTGGCGGTCGCCCGGCGGCTCGGCATGCGCCGGGCGGAGACGTACACGACCCCGGTGACACGGCGGGAGGCGTACTGCTTCCGGCTGGAGCTGTGAGGGGCGCCCGCGCCGCCCGGGCCGGTGCGGGTCCCGGGCTCAGGCGCGCACGCCCCGGTGCAGTGCCACCACGCCGCCGGTGAGGTCCCGCCAGCCGACCCGGGACCAGCCGGCCTTCTGCAGCAGGCCCGCGAGGCCGGCCTGGTCGGGCCAGGCGCGGATCGACTCTGCGAGGTAGACGTACGCGTCCGGGTTGCTGCACACCGTGCGGGCGACCGGTGGCAGCGCCCGCATCAGGTACTCCGTGTAGACGCGGCGGAAGGGCGCCCAGGTCGGCTGCGAGAACTCGCAGATGACGATCCGGCCGCCGGGCTTGGTCACCCGGTACAGCTCGCGCAGCGCCTGGTCGGTGTCCTGGATGTTCCGCAGCCCGAAGGAGATCGTGACGGCGTCGAAGGTCTCGTCCTTGAACGGGAGCCTGGTGCCGTCGCCAGCGGTGAACGGCATCCACGGGTGCCGCTCCTTGCCGACCCGCAGCATGCCGATCGAGAAGTCGCACGGCACCACGTAGGCGCCGGCCCGCGCGAACGGCTGCGAGGAGGTGGCGGTTCCGGCGGCCAGGTCGAGGATCTTCTGCGCCGGGCGGGCGTCGACGGCCCGGGCGACCTCCTTGCGCCAGCGCCGGGCCTGCCCGAGGGAGATCACATCGTTGGTGAGGTCGTAGTTCGCCGCGACGTCGTCGAACATCGAGGCGACTTCGTGCGGCTGCTTTTCCAGGGATGCTCGGGTCACCCGTCCATTGTGCCGGTCGCACCCCGGCGGGGGCCGGGCAGGACCGTGCGTGGCGCGTTCCCCGGCCCGTACGCGGCCCCCGCCGGGGCCGGCGGCTCCGGGCGGGTGGCGCCTGCACGGCCAGGCGGGCCCGCCCCGCGCCGGTGGCGGCCTCGATCCATTCCTGTTCCGCCTTCAACCTTTCCGGCTCCGTTCCCCTCTGTAAGGAAGAAAGGAAGAGGGGGACGGCACCGCCGGCCCCTGGGACGGGCGGTGGAGGGGGAGGGTGTGCGCGCGGACGGGAAGAGGGTTGTCACGGACGGCGGCGGCGGCGACCTGGGAACGTACGCGCCGGCCGGGCGGCCGACGGCGCGCCCACCGGGAGGACCGTCGACTCCCCCGCCGGTACGTGCCGGGTGGCGACCCGGCTCGCACCGCCGTGTCACCGCCCGACGGTACGGTGGTCCGGACCTACCCACCCGGCCGGGCAACTCGCAGGCCGGCACGGGGACTTCCGCCGCCGTCCGGCTCGGGGACAACGATGTCCCCCCGGGTCCGCCCGCCACCTCCACCGACGAAGGCACCGGGGGTTCCCGGAAGTCGCGGTGCCCCGCCTGTAGCGGTCACGCCGTCCAGGCCGGCCCGGGGACGGTCGGCGCGCGAGCCCGGAGAACCGCAGTGGTACGCCGACGGCGTCCCGTACCGAGGAGTGGAATGAACCGTGCCGGCTGAGCAGCACACCCCCGGCGGAGCGCCGGGCCGTCCGGGAGCGGCACCGGCGCCCCGGCTCCACGGCACCGTCCGCCACGAGCACGGCCCCTGGGGAGTGCGGGCACCGGCCGACGGTGCCCCGGGCGCG
>NZ_JBEXWB010000413.1:0-5057 GCF_040629645.1 Streptomyces sp. NPDC005899
TTTCCCTTTCCGGCGAGTCCGACTCTATCAGATCCTTTCGGGCCTGATTCCCAGTCAGCGGGTTTCGCCTTCCCGGCCGTTGGGCCGTTCCGACGGGTGAGACATTAGCGGAATCCCAGGCCCCGACGCTAATCGGGTCTCCTTCGAACACTGATTCCTCATTTCGCACACGTGCACAGAAAGACGTGCGACGGATGTCGCGCGTATTCGAGTGGTTGCTGCGGAATGGCTGCCCGGGGACCGACCGGAGTCGGCGCTCACGTCGGACAACTCGGAGCACACTACGGATCCCTCCGGGCCGTGTCAACCCCGGCTGTGGCCGGCTCCGGCGGGTGGCGGTTCCGGCCCCGCCACGGCCTGGTCACCGCCCCTGGTCGTGACCGACGGGGCCGCTCGTGACCGCCGGGATCCACCGCCGGCCGCCGTACCGGCATACGGGTGGCGGGTCGCCGGGCCTTGGCCCCTGGGACACCGCCGCCCGTGGCGGAGCGGCCGCTCAGCCGTTGCCGGAGGCCAGCTCGCGGCTGCGGTCGCGGGCCGCCTCCAGGGCGGCGATG
The DNA here is from genome assembly GCF_040629645.1 of Streptomyces sp. NPDC005899. Classification (NCBI taxonomy): domain Bacteria; kingdom Bacillati; phylum Actinomycetota; class Actinomycetes; order Kitasatosporales; family Streptomycetaceae; genus Streptomyces; species Streptomyces sp. NPDC005899. The sequence goes on from NZ_JBEXWB010000413.1 coordinate 558, forward strand.
AGCGCCGCCCGGACGCCGTGGTTCTCCAGCTCCCTGATCGCACTGATGGTGGTGCCGGCAGGGCTGGTCACTGCCTCACGGAGCTTCACGGGGTGCTCGCCGCTGTCCCGGAGCATGACCGCGGCTCCGATGGCCGCCTGCACGATCAGGTCGTGGGCCTGTGCACGCGGGAGACCGAGCAGGATGCCGGCGTCGGTCATGGCCTCCACGAGGAAGTAGAAGTAGGCGGGCCCCGAGCCGGAGAGCGCGGTCGCGGCGTCCTGCTGTGATTCCGGGACGCGGAGTGTCTTTCCGACACCGCCGAAGATGGCCTCGGCGTGCGCCAGGTGTTCCGCGGTGGCGTGGCTGCCCGCCGAGATGACCGACATGCCCTCGTCCACGAGGACGGGTGTGTTCGGCATGACGCGTACGACCGGGGTGCCCGCGGTGAGGCGGTCCTCGATGAACGCGGTCGTGATGCCGGCGGCCGCGCTGATGAGGAGGCGGTCGGCGGTGACGTGCGGCGCGAGTTCGTCCAGGAGCGTGCCCATGTCCTGGGGCTTGACCGCGAGGATCAGGATGTCGGCGGCCTTCGCCGCCTCCGCGTTGCTGACGGACTCGACGCCGTACCGGGTGCGGAGCTTCTCGGCCCGCTCGGAGCGCCGGGTGGTGACGAGCAGGTCGGATGCCCGCCAGCCCGCCCGGATCATGCCGCTGAGCAGAGCCTCGCCGATCTTTCCTGTGCCGAGGACTGCGACTGTCTGGGTCATGCGGTTCATCCTCCGGGTGGCGGTACACGTCGTTTCCGCCATCCTCGCACCGGCGCCTCAGCCGGTGCGGCGGCGGAGGGTGACCGCCCCGAGGCAGAGGACGAGCACGGCGCAGCCCGCCACGACCAGAATGTCCCGGTAGAAGGCGGTGGTGGTGTCCGTGTGCGTGAGGACCTGGTTCATGCCGTCCACCGCGTACGACATCGGCATGACGTCCGAGACCGCTTCGAGGACGGGGTGCATCCGGTCGCGCGCGGTGAACAGGCCGCACAGGAGCAACTGGGGGAAGATCACGGCCGGCATGAACTGGACCGCCTGGAACTCGGAGGAGGCGAACGCCGAGACGAACAGGCCGAGCGCGGTGCCCAGGAGCGCGTCCAGCAGGGCCACCAGCAGGAGGAGCCAGGGGGAACCGGTCACGTCCAGTCCGAGGACCCCCACCGACAGGGCCGTGGCCAGGACGGACTGGGCTACGGCGACCGTGCCGAACGCCAGCGCGTACCCGGCGATCAGGTCACCCTTGCGCAGGGGCATGGCCAGGAGGCGTTCGAGTGTGCCGGAGGTGCGTTCGCGCAGGGTGGCGATCGAGGTCACCAGGAACATCGTGATCAGCGGGAAGATCCCCAGCAGGGACGCGCCGATGGTGTCGAAGGTGTGCGGACTGGCGTCGAAGACGTAGCGCAGCAGGGTGATCATCAGGACCGGGACGACCAGGAGCAGCGCGACGGTGCGCGGGTCGTGACGGAGCTGGCGCAGGACGCGGGCGGCGGTGGCCAGCGCCCGGGCGGGGTTCACGGCGGAGGTCGTCGTGCTCATCGTGTCGCCTCTTCCGGGGTGGTGGCGGCCTCGTCGACGAGGTGGAGGAACGCCTCCTCGACGGTCGCGGAGCCGGTCCGGGTGCGCAGCGCCCCGGGCGTGTCGGCGGCGAGGATCTCGCCCCGGCGCATCAGCAGCAGCCGGTGGCACCGCTCGGCCTCGTCCATGACGTGCGAGGAGACCAGGATCGTGGTGCCCCGGTCGGCGAGGGTGTGGAACAGCGTCCACAGGTCCCGGCGGAGTACGGGGTCGAGGCCGACGGTCGGTTCGTCCAGGACGAGCAGTTCGGGCGTGCCCAGCAGGGCGACGGCGAGGGAGACGCGGCTGCGCTGACCACCGGAGAGGTTTCCGGCGAGGGATTCCGCGTGGTCGAGGAGATCGACGTCGCGGACGGCCCGGCCGACCGCTTCCCGGCGGGCCGCGCCACGGCCTCGGCCAGGGAGGAGCACGGCCGCGAAGTAGTCCAGGTTCTGCCGGACCGTGAGGTCGGTGTAGACGGAGGGGGCCTGGGTGACGTAGCCGACGCGGGACCGCAGCGCGGGATGGCCGGCCGGGTGGCCGAGGACGTCGAGCGTGCCGGCCACCCCCGCCTGGGTTCCGACGACGGCGCGCATGAGCGTGGACTTGCCGCAGCCCGACGGGCCGAGGAGGCCGGTGATCCTCCCGGGCTCGACGGTGAAGGCGAGATCGCGCAGGACGGTGCGGTCGCCTCGTACGACGGTGAGTCCCCGGGCCTCGACGGCGCCTGTCCTGGCGGCGTCCAAGTATTTCATCATGTGATGAATATTCGTCCTGCCGTCGTCCCCCGTCAAGGGGCGGGCGAGGAGAGGCCCGGCCGGGCCGGGCGTGCGAGAGGCCCGTGCGGCGCGGGGCCGGCACGGGGGAGGGGGGACGAGGGGTACCGGTGGGTCCGGTGAGTCCGGTGAGTTCCGGTGGGTTCCGGTGGTGGGGACGACGAAGCGGCAGGGGACCGGAGTCCCCTGCCGCTGTCTGCCGAACGCTGTGCGTTGTGCGCTCGCGCTGTCCGCCGTGCGTCTTCTACCTGCGTCCGGGCCGCTTGCCCCGGCCGTTACGGCGGGCCGCCGGATTGCCGGTGCGGGTCGAGCGGCGCTTGGTGTACTGGGCGAGCGCCGTCTCGTACTCGGTGCGCCGCAGCCCCTCGCCCGGCGCCTCGGCGAACGAGCGGAAGAAGTAGGCGAGGAGCGAGCCGATGAAGCCGATCGACTTGAGGCCGCGCAGCCGGTCCTCGGCGGACGGATCGGCCGGGCGGCGGACGAATCCGTCCCAGGTCCTGCGGAACGCGACGGCGCTGCAGATCGCGAACATCAGCACGACCAGCATGCCGACGAGGCCGCCGACCTCGGCGATCTCCAGGCCCTGGTAGGCGAAGCGGAGCACGAAGCACGATGCCACGGCCGCCACGAGGGACCCGGCGGTGACACCCGCCCGCCGCAGCCCGTAGCCGCCGTCGTGGTCGACCCAGGTCGTACCGAAGAAACGGAGGGGTTCGGGCCGCGGACCCGGTGACGTGCCGCCGGAGGTCGTGCCGGATGTCTCGCTGTTCTCGCTCACGGGATCGATTATCCCCGGGCGAGGGCCGGCCGCGTCAGTCGCAGCGCGGGGCGATGTAGCCGTCACTGCCCGTGTGGACGTAGGCGTCCGCCACGAACTGGCCGGCGGCGATGTTGTCCCAGAGGTTCGACGTGCCGTACGGGCCGGTCACCCGCTCCCCCGGCTTCTGGCAGTAGACCGGGACGCTCATGCCGTAAGGCAGCGTCCGGACGATGCCGAACTTCGTGCCCGGCCCCTTGCGGACGTTCACGCGGTAGCCGGGCGCGACGGGATACGTGACGACACCCGCCGCGAGCGCCGTCACCTCCTCCTCGCCCCTGGTCCCGCTGTCCGTGGTGCCGGTGTTCTCCCCAACGCCCATGAAGGCCTCCCCCGTCGATACCGAAACGCGCGACGCGTGACGTGTGACGCGCAGGCTAACAAGCCCCACCCGACCCGAACGCACCATCGACTAGGCTCCGTGCGTCGCGCTTGCGGACGAACACACGGGGGTGGGCGATGCCGCCGCTGCGAGGTACCGGATCGCATCCGGAAGCGGAGCATCCGGAGTACGCCGGGCGGTACCGGCTGGAGGCACGTCTCGGATCGGGCGGCATGGGAGTCGTACACCTGGCGCGCTCGCCCTCCGGGCTGCAGCTCGCCGTCAAGGTCGTGCACCGGCAGCACGCGGCGGACCCCGAGTTCAGGGCGCGCTTCCGGCAGGAGGTGGCCGCCGCCCGGCGGGTCAGCGGGGCCTTCACCGCTCCGGTCGTGGACGCCGACCCGGCCGCCGCACTGCCCTGGATGGCCACCCTCTACGTTCCCGGCCCGACGCTCTCCGCCCAGGTCAAGCGGAACGGCCCGATGAGTCCCGCCGCACTGCGCCGGCTCACCGCCGGGCTCGCCGAGGCGCTGCGGGACATCCACCGGGCCGGTGTCATCCACCGCGACCTCAAGCCGAGCAACGTGCTGCTGCCCGACACCGGGCCCAAGGTCATCGACTTCGGGATCTCCCGGCCGTACGACAGCGACGTGCGCACCGAGACCGGCAAGCTGATCGGCTCGCCGCCGTACATGGCGCCCGAACAGTTCCAGCGGCCCCGCGAGGTCGGGCCCGCCGCGGACGTGTTCGCGCTGGGAGCGGTGCTGGTGCACGCGGCGACGGGCCGGGGGCCCTTCGACTCCGACAGCCCGTACCTCGTGGCCTACCAGGTGGTGCACGACGAGGCCGACCTGACGGGGGTGCCCGCGGACCTCGCTCCGCTGGTCGGGCGGTGCCTGGCCAAGGACCCCGCCGGCCGGCCCACGCCCGACGAGATCATGGCGGCGCTGCACCCTCCGTCGTACGAGGCCACCGCCTTCGTACCGGCCCAGCGGCGCCCGG
>NZ_JBEXWB010000414.1:0-5017 GCF_040629645.1 Streptomyces sp. NPDC005899
CGCTCGTGCGTTCTCGGGTAGAGCGCCTGCGTCGGCACGTCCGCCCGCTGCACCGGGACGGGCAGGCGGCCCCGCGGCTCGGCGCGACCCGCGATGACCCGGGCGGCCGCCCGCAGTTCGACGTCCGTCCAGGAGTACGCGGCCAGGCTCGCCGCGTATCCCGTACCCGCCAGCCGGGCGATGTCGTACGGGTTGCGGAGCGCGAGCGTGATCACCGGGACGCCGGTCGCCGCGAGCGCGGCGACCAGCGTGCGCTGGGAGCTGCCCGCCGCGACGTTGTACGTGCCGACGACGACCGCGTCCTTGCCCTGCGCGGCGGCCACCGCCTCCGCGATCCGCGCCTGGGAGGGGGCCGTGCCGGTGGACAGGGCGGTCGCCGTGTACCCCAGCTCCTGGAAGGCCCCGGCGAGCGTGGTGGTGGGCGGCCCCGTCGTGCCGGACGGGGAGGCGGGGTCCGCGCCGACCACCAGCAGGTTCCGGTGCGAGCGGCGGGAGAGCGGCAGCAGCGCGCCGGTGTTGGCGAGCAGCGTGGTCGTGCGCTCGGCGATCCGGTCGGCGGCGGCGAGATGGGCCCGCGTGCCGACGGTCCGGTCCACGCCCCGGTGGGTGACGTAGGGGTCGCGGAAGAGGCCGAGCTTCCATTTGAGCCGGAGGATGCGCAGGATCGATTCGTCGATGCGGGCCTCGCTGAGCTCCCCGCTCCTCACGGCCTCCAGCACGGCGTTCCAGGCGACCGGGAGGTTTGGCGGGTTCAGCAACTGGTCGACACCGGCCTGGAGGGCCAGGACGGGGACGCGCTCGTCGCCGTACTTCGTGCGGACCCCCTCCATGCCGAGGGAGTCGGTCACCACGACGCCGTCGTAGCCGAGTTCCTCGCGCAGGATGCCGGTGAGGATGGGGCGCGAGAGCGTGGCCGGGTCCTCGGACGGGTCCAGGGCGGGGACCACGATGTGCGCCGTCATGATCGAGTCGATGCCCGCCGCGGCGGCCGCCCGGAACGGCGGGGCGTCCAGCTCCTCCCACTGCTCCCGGGTGTGGTGGATGGAGGGCAGACCGGTGTGGCTGTCGGTGCTGGTGTCACCGTGGCCGGGGAAGTGCTTGGCCGTGGCGGCGACACCCGCGCTCCGGTACCCCTTCACCTGGGCCGCGACCAGCTCGGCCACCGACCGCGGGTCGGAGCCGAAGGAACGCACGCCGATGACGGGGTTGGCCGGATTCACGTTGACGTCGGCGTCGGGCGCGTAGTTCTGCCTGATGCCGAGGGCGGCCAGTTCCGCCCCGGCGATGCGGGCCGCCTCGCGCGTGTCGGAGCGCGAGCCGCCGGCACCCAGCGCCATGGCGCCGGGCATGAGGGTGGCCGGTTCGCCCACGCGGCACACGATGCCGTGCTCCTGGTCCGTGGAGATCAGGACGGGCAGGGGGGTCGGCCCGGCGAGACCGGCGCGCTGGATGCCGTTGGAGAGGTCGGCGATCTGGTGCGGGTCGCGGGTGTTGTGCGCCCAGCTGAAGTAGATGATCCCGCCGACGTGATAGGTGGAGATCAGCTCGGCGGCCGTACGGACCCCGATCTCGGCGAGGTTGGCGTCGATGTCCGCCTGGTCGGGGGTGGTGGCGGAATGCCCGTACACCCGCATCACGAAGAGCTGGCCGACCTTCTCCTCGAGACTCATCCGGGCGATGAGCCGCCTGAGGCGGCTGTCCGTGGAGGTGCCGGCGGCCTGGGCGGCGCCGGGCGCGGCGACGGCGCCCGTGGCGGCCACGGCGACCGTGGCCGCGGTGGCGGTGAGGAGGGTGCGTCTGGAGGTGCGGTGGTGCACGTGAGCCCCTTCCGATGCTGAAAGAAACTTCCAAGAAGGTACGGATATATGGAAAGTAACTACCAGTCAAGGGGGCCACCCGAAAAAGCCGGGACACGCGCGGAGAGGGGGAGGCGTGCGGGGCCGGGCCCTCGGACGTGCGTCGAGCGGTCACGCCGGGCCGTCGAGAGCGGCACGCCAGACGGGACTGTCGACGTAGTGGTTGTCGAAGCGCTCGGCGGACTCGGCGATCTCCTTCGGATCGGCCTCACCGCGCATCACCCGGCCCAGCAGCCGCAGGTAGTCGAACCGGCCCATGCCGGGGGTGAACACGAACAGCACGTCCGCCGTGGAGCCGGGCGCCGCCGCGAAGGCGTGCGGCGTGCGCGGCGGCACCAGCAGGAAGTCGCCCTCGCGCAGCACGGTGACCTCCTCGCCCACCAGCACGCGCAGAGCGCCGCCGAGCACGAAGAACAGTTCCGACGCCCTGGTGTGGAAGTGGGCCGGAGCTCCCACGGCCCCCTCGGCGAACGTGGACCGGTAGCTCGTGCAGCCGCCGCCGGAGCCGTCCGAGTCGGCCAGCAGGGTCATCACGCTGCTCGGATCGGCACAGGTCTCCGCCTCCGCGTGGCGGGTCAGCACCGGGGCGAAGGGGGCGGTGGCCGTGGACACGGGAGACGTCTCGTCGCTCATGAGGACCACCCTAGGAGGGCAAGTGCCCACTTCCGTAGGTCATTCGGGCCCGGATGGCGTGGGCCATTCCGTCTCCGCGCACGGCTCCGGCGCGGGGGCCGGGCCGGAGCGGGGGGACGCGGGCCCGGGGTGCCGTCGCACCCCGTGCGCGGCGTGCGTCAGGTCAGCCCCGACCGTGCGCCGGCCGCCCGCAGCGCGGTCACCGCCGCCGTGATCGCCGGCCGTCGCGCCGCCTCCGCGCGCCACAGGGCGTACAGCCGCCGCACCGGCACCGGGTCCAGCCGCACCGCCACCACCCCCGCCGGCAGCCGGCCCCGGCCCAGGCGCGGGATCATCGCCACCCCCAGTCCGGCGGCCACCAGGGAGAGCTGGGTGTGGTGCTCCTCGGCCCGGTGCCGGATGTCCGGCTCGCACCCGGCGGCCCGCAGCGTCCGTACGAGCCAGTCGTGGCACACGGTGCCGGGCGGCTGGCAGATCCACCGCTCCTCGGCCAGCTCCTCCCGCCGCACCGCCGTACGCCCGGCGAGCGGATGCCCCTCCGGCACCAGCAGATCGCACCCGTCGTCACCGATCACGGCCTGCGCCAGGCCGTCCGGCGCCGGTAGCGGGGCGATGTCCCAGTCGTGGGCCACCGCCAGGTCGAGGACCCCCTTGGCCACCAGGTCGACCGAGAGGTGGGGGTCGACCTCCGTCAGCCGTGTCTCCACCGCGGGGTGCTCCCGCTCCAGTTCCGCGAGCACCCCGGGGAGCAGTCCGCGCGCCGCCGACGCGAACGCGCCGATCGACAGCCGGCCCGTGGGTGTCCCCCTGCGCTCCTCGAGCGTCGTCTCGGCCTGTTCCACGATGGCCAGCAACTGCTGCGCGGTGGCGGCCAGGTGTACCGCCTCCTCGGTGAGCGCGACCCCGCGCCCGTGCCGCTCCAGCAGTGTCGTCCGCGTCTCCCGCTCCAGTTTGGTGATCTGCTGGGAGACGGCCGACGGGGTGTATCCGAGGGCGGCCGCCGCTCCCGCCACGGACCCGTGCACGGAGACGGCGTGCAGGGCGCGCAGCCGGGACAGGTCGAGCACGGGAACCTCGCAGAGGGCCGAAGCGTAAGTGGTGCTCAATCCAACCATGAAGAAATCCGCGCTGGTGCTACATGGTGGGCGCGGCCGATGCTCTGTCCATGCGTCCCCTCCACATCGCCCTCGCCGTACTGGTCACCGCCGTCTGGGGAGTGAACTTCGTCGTCATCGAGCTCGGACTCGCCCACTTCCCGCCCCTGCTCTTCTCGGCCCTGCGCTTCCTCGTCGCCGCGCTGCCCGCCGTGTTCCTCGTCGGACGGCCGACGGTGGCCTGGAAGTGGATCGTCGGCGTCGGCCTGTCGCTCGGCGTCGCCAAGTTCGGCCTGCTCTTCATCGGGATGGACCGGGGGATGCCGGCCGGGCTCTCCTCCCTCGTCCTCCAGGTGCAAGCCGTCTTCACCGCCCTCTTCGCGGCGGTGGCGCTCGGCGAACGGCCGGGCAGGACACGGATGCTGGGGATGGGCGCCGCCCTCGTGGGCATCGGGGTCGCCGCCGTCGACGAAGGGGCGGGCGGACCCGTGCTCGCCTTCGTCCTGGTCGTCGCGGCGGCGGCCTGCTGGGGGGTCTCCAACGTCCTCACCCGCAAGGCCGCCCCGGCGGACCCCCTCAACTTCATGGTCTGGGTGTCGACCGTGCCCGTACTCCCGCTGCTCGCCCTGTCCCTGCTTCTCGAAGGTCCACGACGCGACGCCGAGGCCCTGGCCGCCCTCGACCCGGGCGGCATCGGCATCATCCTCTACGTCGCGTGGGTCACCACGGTCTTCGGCTTCGGGGCCTGGGGCTTCCTGCTCCGCCACCACCCGGCCTCGTCCGTGGCCCCCTTCACCCTGCTCGTGCCCGTCTTCGGGATGTCCTCCGCGGCGCTCCTGCTCGGCGAACCGGTGAGCCCCCTGCGGTGGTGCGCGGGCGCGCTGCTGGTCGGCGGAGTTGCCCTGACCTCCCTGCCGAAGCCCCGCACCGGGGCCGGGCGGGTGCCCGGGGCGCGGGCGGCGGAGGCATGAGCGGACGCCGCCCTACTGCTTCGGCGACCCGAGCCGCAGCAGGTGCTCCCGCCCCATCCCCAGCAGACCCGGCAGCGGGGCGGCGGCCGGGTACCGGCGCTTCTCGTACTCCCAGCAGACCCAGGCGTCGGCGTCCAGCGTGTCCAGGCACGCCGTGAGGGGCAGCACCCCGTCCCCGAGGGCCAGGGGCGTCGTCTCCTCGGCGGACGCGATGTCCTTCACCTGGACGTATCCCAGGTGCGGGGCCAGCACCGCCTGGGACACCACCGGCTCCTCACCCGCCAGCCAGGTGTGCATGACGTCCCAGAGCGCGCCGATCTGCCCGTGGCCGACCGTGCCCACCACCCGGGCCACGTCGGCCCCCGCGGGGTGCGAGTCGTGGGTCTCCAGCAGGATGCGCACACCCATGTCGGCCGCGTGGGGGGCGGCGGCGCCGAGCCGGCGCGCGGCGGCCGCGTCGGCC
>NZ_JBEXWB010000415.1:0-4977 GCF_040629645.1 Streptomyces sp. NPDC005899
CCGCCTGTGACGCCAAACTGCACCCGGCCGGGCCGGACATCCGCACCCGCCGCCACGAGGTCGAGCAGGACGCCCTGCCCGGCACCTGACCGGGCGGGCCGGGCCCCCGCTAGGCGTCGCCGAGCCGCCGGAACAGCCCCTCCTGCACCACGGACACCAGCAGCTGCCCCTGGCGGTCGTAGATACGGCCCCTGGCCAGCCCCCGGCCACCGGTGGCGATCGGCGACTCCTGGTCGTACAGGAACCACTCGTCCGCCCGGAACGGCCGGTGGAACCACATCGCGTGGTCCAGGGAGGCCATGTCGAAGCCGCGCGGCCCCCACAGCGGCTCCACCGGGATCCGGACCGCGTCCAGCAACGTCATGTCACTGGCGTACGTCAGCGCGCACGTGTGCACGAGGGGGTCGTCGCCCAGCGGGCCGACGGCGCGCATCCACACCGCGCTGCGCGGATCGGCGTCCGCGGTCTCCTCCCGGGTCCAGCGCAGCCGGTCCACGTAGCGGATGTCGAACGGCTGGCGCCGCGCCATCCGCTCCAGGGCCTCCGGCAGCGCCCCCAGGTGTTCCCGCACCTCGTCGGCGACCGTGGGCAGTTCCTCCGGGCCGGGGACGGCACGGGCGGGCGGCAGCTGGTGCTCGAACCCCGCCTCCTCGGGCCGGTGGAACGACGCCGTCAGATTGAAGATCGTGCGGCCCTGCTGCACGGCCGTCACCCGCCGGGTGGTGAAGGACCGGCCGTCGCGCACCCGCTCGACGTCGTACACGATCGGCACGCCCGGACGGCCGGGCCGCAGGAAGTAGGCGTGCAGCGAGTGGACGGGGCGGTCCCCGTCGGTGGTCCGGCCGGCTGCCACGAGCGCCTGCCCGGCTACCTGCCCCCCGAAGACCCGTTGCAGGGACTCCTCGGGGCTGCGGCCACGGAAGATGTTGACCTCGATCCGCTCCAGGTCGAGAAGATCGACCAAGCGCTCGGCGGGGTTCGTCATGCGGTGTCTCTCCACTCCTTCTCCGGGCGCGGTCACAGCTGGCCCACGGCCGTGACCCGGACGACCGCCCGGCCCTCCTCGTCGGAGGCCGCCAGATCGACCTCCGCACGGATGCCCCAGTCGTGGTCGCCGGCCGGGTCCGCGAAGGCCTGCCACACCCTCCACAGACCGTGCTCCGGGTCCTCGTCGATCTTCAGCAGTTTCGGGCCGCGCGCGTCGGGGCCGGTCCCCAGGTCCTCGTGCGCGTCCCAGTAGGCGTCCATCGCCTCGCCCCAGGCGTCCTCGTCCCAGCCCGCGTCGGCGTCCAGCTCGCCCAGGTCGCGGACGCGGTCCAGCGCGGCCAGCTCCACCCGGCGGAACATCGCGTTGCGCACCAGCACCCGGAAGGCGCGGGCGTTCGCCGTGACCGGCTTCACCTCGTCGGCCCGCTCCTGCGCCTGCTCGGCGGTCTCCACCTCGGGGTTGGCCAGCTGCTCCCACTCGTCCAGCAGGCTGGAGTCGACCTGGCGCACCATCTCGCCGAGCCAGGCGATCAGGTCCTCCAGGTCCTCGGACTTGAGGTCGTCCGGGATGGTGTGCTCGAGCGCCTTGTACGCGCTCGCCAGATAGCGCAGCACGATGCCCTCGGTGCGGGCCAGCTCGTAGTTCGACGTGAACTCCGTGAAGGTCATGGCCCGCTCGTACATGTCGCGGATGACCGACTTCGGCGACACCGGGTGGTCGCTCACCCACGGGTGGCTCGTACGGTAGACGTCGTACGCGTGCCAGAGCAGCTCGCTCAGCGGTTTGGGGTACGTGACCTCCTGGAGCCGCTCCATCCGCTCCTCGTACTCGACACCGTCCGCCTTCATCTGCCCGACGGCCTCGCCCCGCGCCTTGTTCTGCTGGGCGGCGAGGATCTGCCGCGGGTCGTCGAGCGTCGACTCGACGACGGAGACCATGTCCAGGGCGTACGAGGGGGACTCCGCGTCCAGCAGGTCGAACGCGGCCAGCGCGAAGGTGGACAGCGGCTGGTTGAGCGCGAAGTCCTGCTGGAGGTCGACGGTCAGGCGGACGATCCGGCCCTCGGCGTCCGGCTCCGGGAGCTGCTCGACCACACCCCCGTCGAGCAGCGACCGGTAGATCGCGATGGCCCGACGGATGTGCCGCAGCTGCGCCTTGCGGGGCTCGTGGTTGTCCTCCAGCAGGTGCCGCATCGCGTCGAAGGCGTTCCCCGGCCGTGCGATCACCGAGAGCAGCATCGTGTGCGTGACCCGGAAACGCGAGGTCAGCGGTTCGGGTTCGGACTGGATCAGTTTGTCGAAGGTGGTCTCCGACCAGGCCACGAAGCCCTCGGGCGCCTTCTTCCGGACCACCTTGCGCTTCTTCTTGGGGTCGTCGCCCGCCTTCTTGACGGCCTTCTCGTTCTCGATGACGTGCTCGGGTGCCTGGGCGACGACGAAACCGGCCGTGTCGAACCCGGCCCGGCCCGCGCGGCCGGCGATCTGGTGGAACTCCCGCGCCCGCAGCGTGCGCACCCGGGTGCCGTCGTACTTGGTGAGCGCCGTGAAGAGCACCGTGCGAATGGGGACGTTGACGCCGACGCCCAGGGTGTCCGTACCGCAGATGACCTTCAGCAGTCCCGCCTGTGCCAGTTTCTCGACGAGGCGCCGGTACTTGGGCAGCATCCCCGCGTGGTGCACGCCGATCCCGTGACGGACGTAACGGGACAGGTTCTGACCGAACTTGGTGGTGAAGCGGAAGTTGCCGATCAGGTCGGCGATCTTCTCCTTCTCCTCCTTCGAGCACATGTTGATACTCATCAGCGACTGCGCCCGCTCGACGGCGGCGGCCTGCGTGAAGTGCACGATGTAGACGGGCGACTGCCGGGTGTCCAGCAGCTCGGTGAGCGTCTCCGTGATCGGGGTCAGGCGGTACTCGTAGCTCAACGGCACCGGCCGGGTCGCGGAACGCACCACGGACGTCGGCCGCCCGGTCCGGCGGGTCAGGTCGTCCTCGAACATCGAGACGTCGCCGAGCGTCGCCGACATCAGCACGAACTGCGCCTGCGGAAGCTCCAGCAGCGGGATCTGCCAGGCCCAGCCGCGGTCCGGCTCCGCGTAGAAGTGGAACTCGTCCATCACCACCTGGCCGATGTCGGCGTACCTGCCGTCACGCAGTGCGATGGAGGCCAGCACCTCGGCGGTACAGCAGATGACCGGGGCGTCGGCGTTGACCGAGGCGTCACCCGTCAGCATGCCGACGTTCTCCGTACCGAAGAGCTTGCAGAGGTCGAAGAACTTCTCCGACACCAGCGCCTTGATCGGGGCCGTGTAGAACGTCACCTTGTCCTGGGCCAGCGCCGTGAAGTGGGCGCCGGCCGCCACCAGGCTCTTCCCGGAGCCGGTGGGGGTCGAGAGGATCACGTTCGCGCCGGAGACCACCTCGATCAGCGCCTCCTCCTGAGCCGGATAGAGGGTGATGCCCTGCGATTCGGTCCATGACGAGAAGGCATCGAAGAGGGCGTCCGGGTCGGCGGTCGGGGGCAGCTGATCGATAAGGGTCACACCCCCATCTTGCCTGTCCCGTGTCCGGATGCGGGAACCGGAGCACGGCACGAAGATCACGGACGATACGCTGCCCACTCAACTCGGCCGCCCTGCCCAGGCAGTGGCGTCCCGGCCGCGCACGGGGCCGGATCACGACGGGGACGGGAACAGCCATGATGGGACCGGCACACTCACTGTCAGGGGCGGCGGCCTGGCTGGGGGTGGGCGCCGCGGCCGCGGCCACCGGCCACACGATGCCCTGGCCCGTCCTCGCCGTCGGAGCGCTCATCTGCGCCGGTGCCGCACTCGCCCCCGACCTCGACCACAAGTCGGCCACCATCTCGCGCGCCTTCGGACCGATATCCAAAGGCCTGTGCGAGATAGTCGACAAGCTCTCCTACGCCGTCTACAAGGCGACCCGAGGCCCCGGCGACCCCCGCAGGAACGGCGGCCACCGCACCCTCACCCACACCTGGCTCTGGGCGGTGCTGGTCGGCGGGGGATGCTCGGCGGCGGCCGTGACCGGCGGCCGGTGGGCGGTGCTGGCCGTCCTCTTCGTCCACCTCGTGCTCGCCGTCGAGGGCCTGCTGTGGCGGGCCGCCAGGGTCTCCAGCGACGTGCTCGTGTGGCTGCTGGGCGCGACCAGCGCGTGGATCCTCGCGGGGGTGCTCGACCAGCCGGGCAACGGCTCGGACTGGCTCTTCCCCGAGCCGGGCCAGGAGTACCTCTGGCTCGGACTCCCCATCGTGCTCGGCGCCCTCGTCCACGACATCGGCGACGCCCTGACCGTCTCCGGCTGCCCGATCCTGTGGCCGATACCCCTCGGCCGCAAGCGCTGGTACCCGATCGGCCCGCCGAAGGTCATGCGCTTCCGGGCCGGCAGCTGGGTCGAGCTCAAGGTGCTCATGCCCGCCTTCATGGTGCTGGGAGGCGTCGGCGGGGCCGCGGCCCTCAACATCATCTGACCCCGCCGCCGCCCGGCGGACGGTGCGCCCACCGCCGTACGCGGCCACGTTGTAGCACCATGAACCCATGCTGCTCGCCCGGCTCGCCCACGTGTCCCTGGAGGTCGCCGCGTCCGCGGCACGGACCCGGAAGACCGCCCTGCTGGCCGAACTCTTCCGGGAGGCCGGGCCCGACGACGTGCCGATCGTCATCCCGTACCTGGCGGGACGCCTCCCGCAGGGGCGGCTCGGGATCGGCTGGAGCGCACTCGGCGACCCCGTGGCACCGGCGGCCGCCCCCTCACTGACCGTGGCGGAGACCGACGCCGAGCTGTCGGCGATCGGGGCGCTCGCCGGACCGGGCTCCCAGGCGGCCCGGAAGGAGCGCGTTCAGCGGCTCCTCGCCGCGGCGACCGCCGAGGAACAGCACTTCCTGCGGGGCCTGCTCACCGGCGAGGTGCGCCAGGGCGCGCTGGACGCCGTCGCGGTCGACGCCCTGGCCGGTGCCACCGGGGCGCCC
>NZ_JBEXWB010000416.1:0-4949 GCF_040629645.1 Streptomyces sp. NPDC005899
CTCGATCCGCCCGTCATGTCGGTCTTCCCCGACATCCGCGACCTGCGGGGGCTGCGGTCCTCGTGCGCGCGGGGGCGGGAGCTGGGGCTGCTCGGCCGGGCGGCGATCCATCCCCGGCAGCTGCCGGTCATCGAAGAGGCGTTCAGGCCCACGGCGCGGGAGGTGGAGGCCGCGGAACAGGTCCTGGAGGCGTCACGGACCCGAGCGGGGGCCCAGGCGCTGCCGGACGGACGGTTCGTGGACGCGGCGGTGGTGGCCACGGCGGAACGGACACTCACGCTGGCACGGCGGGGGTGACGGGAGTGCGGAGAGGCGCCGGCGGGACGCGGAGGGGCTGAGGAGACCCCGTCCGGAGCACCCGGAAGGCCGTGGGACGGCCGAGGTGGCCGTCCGGGAGGACCTGGAGAGCCGTGGGACGGCCGAGGTGGCCTTCCGGGAGGACGCGGAGGGGCCGCCGGGCCTCTGGGGTCCGGCGGCCCCTCACGTCGGGTCTGTGCGGGTCAGCTCACGTCGGGTCTGTGCGGGTCAGCTCTTGTCGGCCTTCTGCGGGGCCCCGTCGGTCTCGACGTCCTTCGGCCCCGCGTCCTCGGTCCCGGCGGGCTCGGTCCCCGCCTCGTCCGCCCGCGCCTCGTCCGTGTCCGCCTCGTTCGCCTCCGTACCGGCGCCGTCCGGGTCCGTGGCCCCGGTCCCGGTGTCCCGCCCGGTGCCGTCGGCCGCCGCGGCGGGTTCCACGATCTCCTCACGGCCGGGACGCATCCTGGCCGAGAGCACGATGTACGTCACCGCCAGGACGAAGACGACGATCGCGGTCCACACGTTGAGCCGCAGGCCCAGGACGTGGTGCGCCTCGTCGACGCGCATGTACTCGATCCACGCACGTCCCGTGCAGTAGGCCGCCACGTACAGCGCGAACGCCCGGCCGTGCCCGAGCCGGAAGCGGCGGTCGGCCCAGATGACGAGCAGGGCGACACCGACGCACCACAGGGACTCGTAGAGGAACGTCGGGTGGTAGGTGCCCCCGACCCGGTTGGTGCCGTCGCTGATCTCCAGCGCCCACGGCACATCGGTAGATCTGCCGTACAGCTCCTGGTTGAACCAGTTGCCCCAGCGGCCGATCGCCTGGGCGAAGGCGATACCGGGGGCCAGCGCGTCGGCCCAGGCGGGCAGCGGGATCCCGCGACGGCGGCAGCCGATCCAGGCGCCGACGGCCCCGAGGGCGATGGCGCCCCAGATGCCGAGCCCGCCCTCCCAGATCTTGAAGGCGTCCACCCAGTCCTCACCGTCGCTGAAGTACAGCTGGTAGTCGGTGATGACGTGGTAGAGCCTGCCGCCGACAAGGCCGAAGGGCACGGCCCAGACGGCGATGTCGGCGACGGTGCCGGCGCGGCCGCCCCGGGCGATCCAGCGCTTGTTGCCGAACCAGACGGCGACGAAGACACCGATGATGATGCAGAACGCGTAGCCGCGGAGCGGGATCGGGCCGAGCTCGATCACCCCGGTCGACGGGCTGGGAATGGAGGCAAGGTTCATGACGGGGTCGACGCTACCCTGCCGGACACGGCGCACGGCAAGCCGTGGGGCAACTTCTGGGTAACGAGCCCGCGGTGGGCGTCACCGGGAGATGCCACCGCCCCGTCCGCCGAGTGCGCGGACACGGGCGGCGCCACCCGCTCGGTCCGGCGCGAGGCGGGGGCGGGACCGGGAGCGAGCCCGCGGGCCGGGAACGATCCCGCGAACCGGGTGGCACCCGGACCGGGGTGGCCGGGGGCCCGGGCCGCCGGCCCGGGCGAAGGGAGCCGCCTACGAAGCGGAGGGGGAGGCTCCGACCGTGCCGGGCTTCTTGCCCTTGTTCGCCTCGGCCACCCACTTCTCGAGGTTGGCCACGGAGATCTCCTCGTCCCCCTTCTTCGGGAAGACAGGCTCCCCGTTGAGCAGGGCCGTCGGCGTCCCCTGGAAGCCGCCCGTGGTGAAGGCCTTGTTGGACTTCTCGACCCAGCTGTCATGGGTGCCGTCCTCCACGCAACCGCGGAAGGCGGGTGTGTCGAGGCCGTCGACCTTGCCGGCCAGCTCGATCAGCTTGCCGTTGTCACCGAAGGCGTCGTCGCTCTCGGGGGGCTGGTTGCGGTAGAGGACGTCGTGGTACGGGGCGAACCTCCCGGCGTCCTGGGCGCAGGCGGCGGCGTTGGCCGCCCGCAGCGATCCGTCACCGCCCAGGTTGCCGTCGATGATCGTGGCCAGGTGGTACTCCACCTTGACGCGGCCGCTGTCCGCCAGCTCGGTGATCGTGTCCCGGAAGGCGTTCTCGAACTGGGCGCAGACCGGGCAGCGGAAGTCCTCCCAGATCGTGAGCGTGGACGGGGCGTCGTCGGCTCCGACCTGGATGGCTAGCCCGTCCTTGCCGGTCGCCCCGGACGGGGTGACCGCGGGCCCGGCCTCACTGTCCTTCCCGCTCCTGCCGGCGTTGGCGGCGATCAGGCCGATCACGGCGGCCAGCGCCAGGACACCCACCACGGCCGTCGAGACGATCAGTGTGCGGCGGCGGCGCTCGCGGGCGCGGTCCTGCTCACGCTGCTGGACGAGCCGGTCACGCGCGGCTCTCTTTCGCTCATGGTTCTTCTCGCTCACACCGCGCAAACGAACCGGGGAGGCGCGTGAGCGCCTCCCCGGTCCGAGTCCACCCATACGGGTGACGCCCGGTGTCAGCGCTGTCGAACGCCCTCGGCCAGCTCGGCCGCCAGGTCACGGACGGCGGTCAGGCCGGCCGCCTCGTCCGGGGCGTCGAGCATCCGCTTGACGAAGGCCGAGCCGACGATCACCCCGTCGGCGAAGCCCGCGACCTGCCGGGCGTGCTCCGCCGTGGAGACGCCGATGCCGACGCAGACCGGTAGGCCGGTGGTGGCGCGGGTGCGCTCCACCAGGTTCTGGGCCTGCTCCCCGACCGATTCGCGGGTGCCGGTGACCCCCATCAGGGAAGAGGCGTACACGAAGCCGGAACCCGCCGCCGTGATGGTGGCGAGACGCTCGTCCCTGCTGCTCGGGGCGACGACGAAGACGGTGGCGAGCCCGTGCTTCTCGGCGTGCTCGCGCCACAGGGCCGACTCCTGGACCGGCAGGTCGGGCAGGATGCACCCGGCACCTCCCGCGGCGGCCAGCTCGGCGGTGAAGCGCTCCACGCCGTACCGGTCGACGGGGTTCCAGTACGTCATGACGAGGATCGGGACGCCCGTCGCCTCGTACGCCTCGCGGACCGTGCGCATGATGTCGGCGATCCTCACGCCGCCGCGCAGCGCGATGTCGTCGGCGGTCTGGATGACCGGGCCGTCGAGGACCGGGTCGCTGTGCGGCAGCCCCACCTCGATGATGTCGGCGCCGCCCGCGACGGCCGCCTTGACGGCCTCGATGCCACCGTCGACGGTCGGGAAACCGCCGGGGAGGTAGACGACGAGCGCGGCCCGGTCCTCGGAGCGGGCGCGTGCGAAGGTCTCGTCCAGCAGGCCGATGGTGCCGGTGTGCGTGCCGGTGGTCATGACTGGGGCTCCCCCTCCGCGTCGGCGGCGACCTCGCCGTCGATGTCGTACAGCCCGAAGTAGCGGGCCGCCGTGTCCATGTCCTTGTCGCCGCGTCCGGAGAGGTTGACCAGGATCAGGCCCTCCTTGCCGAGCTCCCGCCCGACCTCCAGGGCGCCGGCCAGCGCGTGGGCGCTCTCGATGGCGGGGATGATCCCCTCGGTGCGGGACAGCAGGCGCAGCGCCTGCATGGCGGCGTCGTCGGTCACCGCGCGGTACTCGCCGCGGCCGACGTCCTTGAGGTAGGCGTGCTCCGGGCCGATCCCCGGGTAGTCCAGTCCCGCCGAGATGGAGTACGGCTCGGTGATCTGGCCCTCGTCGTCCTGCAGGACGTAGGAACGGGAGCCGTGCAGGATGCCGGGCTCGCCCGCGGTCAGGGTCGCCGCGTGCTCGCCGGTCTCCACGCCGTGCCCGGCGGGCTCGCAGCCGACGAGCCGGACGCCCGCGTCCGGGATGAAGGCGTGGAAGAGGCCGATGGCGTTGGAACCGCCGCCGACACAGGCGACCGCGGCGTCGGGCAGCCGGCCGGCGCGCTCCAGGAGCTGGCGGCGCGCCTCGATCCCGATCACCCGGTGGAAGTCGCGGACCATGGCGGGGAACGGGTGGGGGCCCGCGACCGTGCCGAAGAGGTAGTGCGTGCGGTCCACGTTGGCGACCCAGTCCCGGAACGCCTCGTTGATGGCGTCCTTGAGGGTCCGCGAGCCCGATTTCACGGCGATGACGTCGGCGCCGAGGATGCGCATGCGGGCCACGTTCAGTGCCTGGCGCTCGGTGTCGATCTCGCCCATGTAGATCGTGCACTCGAGTCCGAAGAGGGCGCAGGCGGTCGCCGTGGCGACGCCGTGCTGGCCGGCTCCGGTCTCCGCGATGACCCGGGTCTTGCCCATGCGCTTGGTGAGGAGCGCCTGGCCCAGCACGTTGTTGATCTTGTGCGAGCCGGTGTGGTTGAGGTCCTCCCTCTTGAGGAAGACCCGTGCGCCCCCGGCGTGCTCGGCGAAGCGCGGTACCTCGGTCAGCGCGCTGGGCCGGCCGGTGTAGTTGACCATGAGCTCGTCGAGCTCGGCGGCGAAGGCCGGGTCGGCCTTGGCCTTGTCGTACTCGACGGCCACCTCGTCCACGGCGGCGACCAGCGCCTCCGGGATGAACTTGCCGCCGTACGCACCGAAGTACCCCTCGGCGCTGGGCACCAGACCCTCGGGGTCCGGGATGAAGAAGTCTGACGACATGTCGATGTGCTCCTCGACCTCGCAACGGGTGGATTCACCGTATGCGCCGTGGGCGGAGCGCCGCTCCGGCCGCCGGGCGGTCGGTGCGGTGGGTCGTGCGGCCCCCGGACACCCGGGGGAACGCGCTACGGCCGGGGCTCGCTACGGCGCGGACCCC
>NZ_JBEXWB010000417.1:0-4944 GCF_040629645.1 Streptomyces sp. NPDC005899
GCGCCGCCGTCGGGACGCCCTCGGTGGCGGAGGCGGCGGCGCTGAGTGGGGCGGTCGAACTCCTCGTCGGCAAGCGGAAGTCGGCCTCGGTGACCTGTGCGGTGGCCCGCCGCCCGATACGTACCTGCCCCCCGGCGTCGACGAATGGCGCCGAGCCGTTCACCATGGCTGCCATGTTGCCCCCCACGAAGCACATCGAGAGCGCCGGGCCCGACCTGCGGCACCACGGCGACGCGGAAGTACGCGGCCTTGATCTGACCGACCTCGCCGTGAACGTACGGACCGGAACGCCCCCGCGGTGGCTGCGGGAGCGGATAGCGGCGTCACTGGGCTCGCTGGCCGCCTATCCGGACGGCGGTCCGGCGCGGGCCGCGGTCGCGGCGCGCCACGGGCTGGCCGAGGAGCGGGTCCTGCTCACCGCGGGCGCGGCGGAGGCCTTCGTGCTGATCGCGCGGGCGCTGCCGGCGAGACGGCCGGTCGTCGTGCACCCGCAGTTCACCGAACCGGAGGCGGCGTTGCGCGCGGCCGGGCACGAGGTCGGGCGGGTGCTGCTGCGTCCCGAGGACGGCTTCCGGCTGGATCCGGAGGCGGTTCCCGAGGACGCGGACCTGGTCGTGGTCGGCAATCCGACCAACCCGACGTCCGTCCTCCATCCGGCGGGCGTGCTGGAGCAACTGGCGCGGCCCGGGCGGATCCTGGTCGTCGACGAGGCGTTCATGGACGCTGTCCCCGGGGAGCGGGAGGCGCTGTGCGGGCGGAGGGACGTCCCGGGTCTGGTCGTGCTGCGGAGCCTGACGAAGACGTGGGGGCTCGCGGGCCTGCGGATCGGCTACGTGCTGGCCGAACCGGCCACGATCGCCCTGTTGCGGGAGGCGCAGCCGCTGTGGCCGGTGTCGTCCCCGGCACTGGCCGCGGCCGAGGCCTGCATGGAACCGCGCGCCCTGGCCGAGGCGGCCGACGCGGCGGAGCGGATCGCGGTGGACCGGGCGCATCTGCTGGCCGGGCTCGCGGAGTTCGGTGAGATACGGGCGGTGGAGCCGGCCGCCGCCTCGTTCGTCCTGATCGGGCTGGACCGGGCGGACGAGGTACGGGAGCGGCTGCGGTCGCGGGGCTTCGCCGCGCGGCGCGGGGACACCTTCCCGGGGCTGGGCCACGAGTGGCTCCGGCTGGCGGTGCGCGACCGGGTGACGACGAACAGGTTCCTGCAGGCGCTGGACCTGGCACTGCAGGGCCTTCCCCGGCGGGCGGCGGGCTGACGGTCCCGGTGGGGGCGGCGCCCGTGCGTGTACGGGCACCGCTCCCGCCGGGCCCCGGCCCCCGCGGCCCCTCGCGACTCACCCGTTCGCGGAGTGCCGGAAGGCGCGTGCTCCGGAGGCCGTGCGGGCCGCGAAGGTGAGGCGACGGGCGTCACGGGCCGGCGTCATCGCGCGTCGACCGGGCGCACCGCCGGCTGTCATCCGGTCACCCTTCCCTCCAGCACCACCCTGCGGGGCGCCGCCAGCACCCGTACGTCCGCCCGCGGATCCTCGTCGTACACCACCAGGTCCGCCGGAGCCCCCTCCTCCAGGACCGGCCGGCCCAGCCACCGCCGGGCGCCCCAGGCGGTCGCGGAGAGCGCCTCCAGGGGCGGGATACCGGCCTTCACCAGTTCGGCGACCTCGGCCGCCACCAGGCCGTGGGCGAGCGAGCCGCCGGCGTCCGTGCCGACGAAGACGGGGATGCCCGCGTCGTAGGCCGACCGCACGGTGTCGTAACGGCGCGCGTGCAGCCGTCGCATGTGGGCGGACCAGCGCGGGAACCTGGCCTCGCCGCCCGCCGCGAGGTCCGGGAAGGTGGCGATGTTGACCAGGGTCGGGACGATCGCCACCCCCCGCTCGGCGAAGAGCGGGATGGTGTCCTCGGTCAGTCCCGTCGCGTGCTCGACGCAGTCGATGCCGGCCTCCACCAGGTCACGCAGGGCGGCCTCGGCGAAGCAGTGCGCGGTGACCCGTGCGCCCAGCCGGTGCGCCTCCGCTATCGCCGCCTCGACCTCGCCACGGGGCCAGCAGGCGGTCAGGTCCCCGGCCTCCCGGTCGATCCAGTCCCCCACCAGCTTCACCCAGCCGTCGCCGCGCCGCGCCTCCCGCGCGACGTACGCGACCAGGTCGCCGGGCTCGATCTCGTGGGCGTAGTTGCGGATGTAGCGGCGGGTCCTGGCGATGTGACGGCCGGCCCTGATGATCTTCGGCAGGTCCTCTCGGTCGTCGATCCAGCGCGTGTCCGAGGGGGATCCGGCGTCGCGGATGAGCAGCGTGCCGGCCTCCCGGTCGGCGAGGGCCTGCTTCTCGCTGGTCGCCGCGTCGACGGGTCCGTGGCGGTCCAGGCCGACGTGGCAGTGGGCGTCGACGAGACCGGGCAGGGCCCAGCCGGTGAGCGTGACGGCGTCGTCCGCACCCGGCGGCCGCTCGTAGGTGATCCGCCCGTCGACGGCCCAGAGCCCGTCCCGCACCTCGTCCGGGCCGACGAGCACCCGCCCCTCGATCCGCAGCACCCGCGCCACCTCGTGATCGCTCATGGACGCACTGTACGAGGTGGTGCGCGGGGGGCCGCGGGGGCCTCGTGCACGGGCCCGGCCCGTGATCCGCGGCCGGGCCCCCTTACCCTCGACCCGAGAGCCGACCGCGGACCGACCGACCCGAAGAGAGCACCACCGTGACCCATCCCCTCCTCGACCTCCCCCCGCTCAGCGCCGCTCGATTCGCGGAGATCGAACGGCGGGTGGCCGGCCTCCTCGCCACCGAGCAGGACGTCGTCATCATGCAGGGCGAGGCGCTGCTGCCCCTCGAAGGCTGCATCAGGGGCGGTGCCGGGCCGGGGTCGACCGCGCTGAACGTGGTCACCGGACCGTACGGACAGACCTTCGGCGGCTGGCTGCGGGACTGCGGTGCCGAGGTCGTCGATCTGGAGGTGTCTTTCCGTTCGGCGGTCACCGCCGAGCAGGTCGGCCGGGCCCTGGCGGAGCACCCGGAGATCGACTTCGTGTCCCTGGTGCACGCCGAGGCCGCCACCGGCAACACCAATCCCGTCGCGGAGATCGGCGAGGTCGTCCGGGACCACGGCGCGCTGTTCATGCTCGACGCCGTCGCCTCGGTGGGCGCCGAGCCGCTGCTGCCGGACGCGTGGGGGGTCGACCTGTGCGTCATCGGCGCCCAGAAGGCGATGGGCGGGCCCGCGGGCGTCTCCGCGGTGTCGGTCAGCGGGCGCGCGTGGGAGCGGATGGCCGCCAACCCGAAGGCCCCGCGCCGTTCGTACCTCTCGCTGCTCGACTGGAAGGCCCGCTGGATCGACGGGGGCCGCAGGGCGCTGCCGCACGCCCCCGCCCAGCTGGAGATGCTGGCGCTGGAGGCGTGCCTCGAGCGGATCGAGGCGACGGGCCCGGACGTGGTCATGGCCCGGCACGCGTCGGCCGCGGCAGCGGTCAGGGCCGGGGCCGTCGCACTCGGCGGCGGCCTGGAGCCGTACGTCCACGACGCGCAAAACGCGGCTCCCGTCGCCACGACGCTGCGCGTCCCCGAGGGCACCGACGCCACCTCGCTGGTGGCCGCGGCGCTCGCGGCCGACCCCGGGCTGCCCCTGATCGCCGGCGGTGGGGCGCTGGCGAAGGAGATGATCCGGGTCAACCACTACGGCCCGGACGCGACGCCCGGCGCGGTACGGGCCTCGCTCGACGCGCTGGGGGCCGCTCTGGCGGGCACGGGCCGGACGGTCGATCCGGATGCTGCCCGCCACGCCGTCGCCGACACGTGGCCGGGCCACTGAATTCCGGTTCACTCCGGCGGGCCCACTGCGGCCGCATAAAACAAAAACAATTGCGGGGAGCTGCATTTTCGGGAGCAGCTTCCCGCATTCTTTTGCCCGCTTTCCGTGTGCGTAAACGCCTTGCTTTCCAAGGTGTCCCACGGGATGCGCCCGCCGCGATACAGGCGGGTTCCGCGAGAGTTACGGCCCTGTGACCGACTCCACATCAGAGGCGTTTCACCCGGTATATTCCCCACAAAAAGGTCATAGACTCACCGGCGAGTACGGGAGCTCGCGCCCGCGTGATAACACAAACACGCGCGCCACCCAACCCCTTGCGGCGATGCAATTTCGAAATTTGCTGGGTAAATTCAATTCACATGACCGCCGCGCCGACAGACCTTGCAAGCACCCGAAGCGAATTCAGGATCGACACGCCACGAGTGGAGGACGGAGCCGCGATCTGGCGCATCGCCCGTGACTCCGAGGTCCTGGACCTCAACTCCTCGTACAGCTATCTGCTGTGGTGCCGTGACTTCGCGGCGACCTCCGTGGTCGCCCGCGACGAGAACGGCGACCCGATCGCCTTCGTGACCGGCTACCTGCGCCCGGACCGCCCCCGGACGCTCGTCGTCTGGCAGGTGGCGGTCGACGCGAGTCACCGCGGGAAGGGGCTGGCCGCCACGCTGCTGGACGCGCTGGCCGCCCGGGTCGCCGCCGGCCAGGGGCTCGCATCCGTCGAGACGACCATCACCCCGGACAACACCGCGTCCGAGCGGCTGTTCACCTCCTTCGCCCAGCGGCACGACGTGGCCCTGGAGCGCGAGGTGCTCTTCCCCGGGGACCTGTTCCCCGAGGACACCCACCTGCCCGAGGTGCTGTTCCGCATCGGTCCGTTCGCTTCCTGAGCACACCGCCCCGCCGCCCCGTCGCGTACCGCCCGCACGTCCGGGCGGCCCACCGCGACCTCGCGGGGCCGCCGCACCCGAGACCTCGCTTCCCGTCCGCGGAAGCACACCGCACCTCTGTCCGTCACACCCCTCGAGTAGGAGATCCGCTGTGACCATCACCCCGCCCGCCCTGAGTGTCTTCGAGAGCCTGGAATCGGAGGTGCGGAGCTACTGCCGTGGCTGGCCGGCCGTGTTCGACCGGGCTCAGGGTGCCCGG
>NZ_JBEXWB010000418.1:0-4936 GCF_040629645.1 Streptomyces sp. NPDC005899
ACCGCGCGCGAGCGGCCCACCCGACGTCGGGTGGGCCGCAGCGCCACGGGGCCTCACAGCCTGGCCTCACACCTCACAGCCGGACCCGTCCACCTGGGCGGACGTGGGGCCGGCCTCACAGGACCGAATCCGCCGTGGGGCGTTCCCCGGGCCAAACGCGACCGCCCCGGACCGAGGGGGTCCGGGGCGGCTGAGGGGCGCTCAGGAGGTCATTCAGTAGGGTCCATGATCGAGTCTCGGAGCACCCACCCGGACCGATCCCATGCGGCAGGCCGGGGAACGGGTTTCCCGGGGTCGGCGAACAGCGGCGGCAGCATCTCCTGCCGGGCGCCCCACAGGATCCAGGCCGCGTGGCTGGCCGCGTTCATCGCCTCGGTAAGCATCGGGTCGGCGGAGCTCCCGTTCTGACGGCGCAGCACGTCCAGGCTGGCCACCAGCGCCTGGTGCAGCTCGGCGTCCGGCCGCCCGAGAAGCCAGCCGCCGCCGCGGCGGGCGGCGGGCGGGGCGCGTGCGGGGGCGTTCGAGCGGGGTGTCGCCGCGCTCGCCCAGTACGTCGAGCGGGAGAAGACGCTGGTCGTACCGCGGGCATGGTCCGAGGAGTCGCCGGACGGGACGTCAGTTCGGCTCGGGGTGTGGCTGTCGAACGTGAAGAGCCGGCGGGCGACGCTCACGGTGAGCAGCTGGAACGGCTGGCGGGTCTCGGACTGGAATGGGCGGTTGAGGGAGGAGCTGCGGGCTGACGCAGGGGATCGGTCGCTGCGACCGGTCCCGTCGTGAGGCTGCCGGCCGCCGCTTGACGCCCGACCGCCGCCCGGGACCCGCGGTACGAAGGCCGGACCCCGCCCCTTTTCTGCCTACCGACCGCGTCCGGTCCGGCGGGCGGGGGCGGGCCGGGCGGGTTGTTGGCGGTGGATGGGGACGGCGGCTTCCGCCGGGGCGGCCGGGGCGCGGTCGGCCGCCGGGGCGGGCGCGGTCGCGGTGGTGGTGGAGCTCAAGCCGAGAGCGGCCACCGCCCACCCGTGTCTCTGCCACTGCCACTCGGCCGAGCGCAGTAGCATTCCCGGCGAAGAGTCCTGCAAGCCGACAGATGCACCGCCTGGCACGGCGACGGCGACGAGGAGCCCGCCGCCACCCTGCACAGGAGAATCCAGGCCCGCTGGCTCGGTGGACGTCAGCCAGCCCTACAGGTCAGGCTCGCCCATTCTTTCCCCTCTGAATGAAGAAGTAGCCCGCCACGGAAATGCACCCGAGGATTCCTAGAAGCGCCCATCCTCCATTGTTTCCGGAAGCAATCAGAAAAATGGAAAAGGCGAGCCCTAGGACTGCAAATACGGCTGCGAACTGAACATACCGCTTGACGGCCGCCCGCTGCTCCATCGTCCATCCGACGTGTGGCTCTGACATGCTGAGGTCCCTTCCTGTGCCCGGGGTGGGAGAGGCAGAAATATCCTCTCCCACCCAACGATTTCATTTATCCGCTGACGGCGTTAGACGCTATCTGCCCCGCGCTCCAAGCGATCGCGTAACAACCGGCCGTAGCACCGAGGGAACCCCCCAAGGTGGGACCCGCACTGGCAGCCACTGCCGCTCCACACAGTCCTCCTGCGAGGCCGCCGGCGACCACACCCGCAACATCGCCCCAGAGAGCCTTGCTGTCGCCTTGCGCCAGGTGGACGGCTCCGGTGGCGACGTCGCCGATGGGGCCGAGTGCGTCCGCGACACCATTGAGGCTGAGCAGTCCGGTGGGGTCGATGCGGTTGACCGGGTCGCCCTCGGCATAGAGGTACGGGTTCCTTTCCTGGCCGGAGGGGTCGGGCGAGGTGAAGCGGCCGATGTTGAGGTCGTAGTAGCGGGCCGCGAAGTGGTAGAGCCCTGTCGGGTCCTGGTAGCCGCCGGCGAAGCGGTAGGGCTGGGGGACCGTCTCGGTGGTGGTGGCGCGCTGTACGCCGCGGGGGCTGTACGCGTACGTGTTGACCTTCGTGCCGGCTTCGTCGGCCAGGGCGACGACACTGCCGAGTGCGTCGGTCAGGTAGTAGTGGTTCTTCCCCCCGCGGGTCATGGAGTTCAGCGTGCCCCCGGGTTCACGGTTAAATCCCGTGTCGACTCCGGCCGTTGAGGTGGCGGAGAGGCCGAGGGGACGTTGTGGAAGAAGGTGTCGCCGAGCTTGATGCGCTCGGACTGGTCGGTGGAGCCGTACTGGCCGGTGTAGGTTTTGCCGCCGGTGGTGATCGACGTCATCTGGGAGTAGTCGGTCCACTTGACGCCGGTGCGGGTGCCCTCGGGGGTGGGGGCGCCGGCTGTCTCGTTGCCGATCTTGTCGTAGGACCAGTTCGTGGTCGAATCGTCCTTCGCGGTGATCTGCTGGGCGTCGTTGATCGTGTACGTGGTGCCGCGCGGGCAGCCCTTGTCCACGCCCTGCGAGGTGAGGTTTCCGGCGAGGTCGTAGCAGTACTGCCAGGAGGAGTTGAGGGCCGTGCCCTTGTTCTCCGCCGCGTACGAGAAGCGGCCGGCGCTGTCGTACTCGTAGCTGGTCTTCGTGCCGGCGACAGCGTCGGTCGTGGTGCGGATCTTGCCGCCGTCCTTACCGTCCTGGCGGGCGTAGGTGTAGGCCAGGTCGACGAGGGTGCCCTTCGGGCTGATGGTCTTGATCTTCTCCGGCCGGCCGGACTTGTCCGGGAAGACTTCCTGGACGGTACTGCCGGGGTACGTGGTCTTGGTGCGGACGTCGTTGTTGTTGTACCCGTATATCGTGATCTTGCTCTTCGGGTCCTTCAGCTCCTTGAGCTTGTTGACCTCGTTCCAGGTGTAATCGGTCAGGCCGGCGGGGTCCTGGTAGGTGTCGACGTTACCCGCGGGTGTGTAGGTGAGGATGGTCTGCGAGCCGTCCTGCAGGGTGCGGATCGTCTCCCGGGAGAGCGGGTCGAACTCGTACGTGATCACACCGGTGCCGTCTGAGCGCTGGCTGAGGTTGCCGTCGCCGTCGTAGTCGTAGGTGACGGCCAGGTAGTTGGAGGAGTCGACCGTCTTGATACGGTCGCGGTGGTCATAGGTGTAGATGACCATGATTCCCCGGGCGTCCTTCACCGTCTCCGGGCGGCCCAGGTCGTCGTAGGTGTACGTGGTCGTGCCGAGCGGGGCGGGCGCCTTGACCGTCCTGAGATTGCCCTTGGCGTCGTAGGTGAAGGACGTGGCAACCGACTTCGATGCCGTCATCTTCGTGGTGACCTTGCAGACCTGGCCCTCGAATCCACCGCAGGTGGGGGTGGCAGGGTTGTAGTCGAAGGACTGGTTGCCGCCGCCCGTGCCCTGGACGGCGACCGACTTGGTGTTGCCCGCCGTGTCGTAGGTGTAGTCGGTCTTCTCGTTGTCCGAGGACGTCAGAGTCCCGGGCAGGTCTGCGCCCGCGATTGTCTGGTAGCCCGTCACGCTCGCGGTGGGGAGGGTGGAGCTGGTGGGGTTGTTGCGGGAGTCCCACCCGTAGGTGGTGACGTTCCCCGAGGCCCTCCCACGCCCATGGCGTCGGCGGCCTCGGTCACGTTGCGGTTCGCGTCGTACTTCTTGGAACGCGAGTGCGTCAGCGCGTCAATGACCTTCTTCACCTGGCCGTCAGCGTCGTGCTCGTACTTGGTGGAGTGGGTTTCGGGGTCGGTGACCGTGGTCGTGCCGGCGTCCGAGGGACTGGTGGCGGAGTAGGCGTAGGTCCAGGTCGGGCCGGTGTGGCCGGAGCCGTTCAGCTCGGTGGCCCGGAGCATTGAGGTGACGCGGTTCTGGTCGTCGTAGGTGAAGACCGTCACCCGACCCTCAGGGGTGGTGATCTTCGTCAGGCGGTTGGAGGCGTCGTAGCCGAAGAGCGTGGACTTGCCCTCGGTGTCCGTCGTCTTCGCCAGGTCGCCGGCCGGGTTGAGGTCGAAGACGGCGGTACGGCCGGTGTGATCCTTGGCCTGCCACTGGTTCGAGTAGGCCTTGACCAGGTCCACCCAGCGTCCGGAGCGGGTCTCGGTGATCTTGAAGCCCTTGTGCTCCGCTTCCTCGTCATGCTGCTCGACGGTGATGGCGCCCTTGTTCTTGTCGGTCACCTTGGTCAGTGTGCCGTTGGCGTCGTAGGTGTCCTTGGAGCCGGACTTGCGGTCGGTGAGCGTGTACGTGCCGTCCGCATTCTTCTTCAGGTCCTTGGAGTACCCCTTCGCGGTGGTGAAGGTGCCGTCGGCGTTCTTCGTGAAAGAGACCGCGTCTCCCGTGGCGCCGAAGAGCACCACTTCGCTCGCATAGATGTCGAGGTAGCGTTCGTACTCCTGCCACCACCGCTGCGACACTTTGCCCCAGGGGGCGTCCAGCGAGTTGTACGTCCGGGCCAGGCGCAGTTTCTGACCGACGCCGGCGACATCGAAGTCGGTGGCGGCGAGCATCAGGTTGCCATTCGACAGGTCGATCCTGGCTACCAGGGAGTCCGTCACCCGGACGTCGGAGATCTGGTGCCAGGGCACCGCCCCCTGCCCGCGCGGCACCCAACTGCGCACCCCGGCCGAGGTGCGTGCCTGGGGCGACGAGGCGCTGCCACCGGTCCCTGCTCGCTCCTTCTGGGCGTCCTGCCAGGCAGCCTCCGCCGCCGACGGAGCGGTGCATCTGCAGGAGGAGCGGCGGTGAAACCGCCGCCCCTCTCATCTAGACCCGTACTTCGCAGGTCGCTGAAAAGGTTCGCCGGAATGGCTCTGCAGCGTCCGGTGAAGACCGAGTCGGACTGACCGAAACGAAGATACGGCGAGTCAGACCGACGAGTGATCGAGTCTGCCCGATCAACCTTCACGACCGGGTGACCTGCGAAGTCCGGGTTCAGAAACCGTCGGGGTCTGTCAAACGAGCGGTGTAACTCGGGTTGTTGAGGGTTACTGGCGGGCTGCGGAGAGTCGGCCGTCGAAGGTGATGTCGAAGGCGTTCA
>NZ_JBEXWB010000419.1:0-4920 GCF_040629645.1 Streptomyces sp. NPDC005899
CTTCCTATCTGGGGTGTGGTTCGGGGGCTGGGCGCCGACGCCGCCCTCCGCGCCACCCCACCGTACCGGGGGCCGTGGGGGCCGCGGGCCCCGCCCCCGCCCGGGGCCACGCCCCTGACCTGGCCCCCCCCTGCGCGACACCGCCGTCACGCCCGGCTGACGCGCACCGGCCTCGGGACCCTCCCCCTCCCTCCGGCCGGGCGGCGCGTCCCACGTCCCCGCACGGGCGGGTCCGCTGGCAGGGTGGGTCGGGCTGACCGATTCTGTAGACAGCCAGGCAGGAGTACGGGCACCCAGGGACAGGCGGTGGAACCGTGTCGGACACCGAAGGGCCGGTCCCGCCGGAGCACGCCCTGGAGCAGTCCCTGCTCGACGCCCTCTTCCAGCAGACCGCCCAGCGCGTCTACGTGCTGGACACGGACCTGCTCATCCGGCGGGCCGGAGTGACGGCGCCGGTCCCGGCGTCACGGTTCACCGACGTCTACCGCGTGGACACCAGGGAAGGGCTCGAGACCCTGCTGGCGCGTGCCCTGCGGGAGGAGGTGGCCGTGCCGTGGGTGGACGTGTGGGAGACCGCCGGCCCGAGCACGTGGCCCACGCCTCCCCTGTCGCTGTTCCTCCAGCCCCTGCGCCACGGCTCGGGACGGTTGCTGGGGCTGCTCGCCCTGGTGGCCGACCGGGTCCTCGTGGACGGTGTCGACGCCCTGGCCAGTGGGACCGCGGACGCCCGCCGCCAGATCGGGGAGTCCCTGGACCTGGCGGAGACGTGCGCGAGCCTCGCCGCCGCTGCCACGACGTTCGCCGACGCCGCCGTCGTGGAACTCGTCGACGACGTACTGCGGGGCGGGGATCCGCCGGTCGCGCCGCTCGACCCCGCCGTGCCCCTGCGGCGGACCGCCATGCTGGGACCAGCGCACCGGAAGGACGACGAGGACGAATTCCGCGGGCGCATCCTGCTCCTGCCCGCGGCCACCCCGCACGCCCGCGCGCTCTCCGACCTGCAGCCGCGCATGGCCGCGGTGGGGCCCGACACGCCGTGGCTCGCCACCGCGCCGGCGCACGCCGAACTCGTCACGACGGCCGCCGCGCACTCCCTCCTCGCCGTTCCGCTCACCCTGCGCGGGACGGTCCTCGGCATCCTCAGCCTCTACCGCTGCGAGGGGTCGGCCCCCTTCACGACACCCGACAGGAGGCAGGCGGTCCTGCTCGCCGGGCAGGCGGCCCTGGCACTGGACAACGCGCGGCGCTACCAGCGGGACCACACCATCGCCTCCACCCTCCAGCGCCGGCTGCTGCCCCAGTCGGACACCCGTGCTCCCGGCCTGGAGACGGCCCACGCCTATCTCCCCGGGCACTCCAGCGGCAGCTGGTACGACACCATCCCGCTGTCCGGAGCCCGCACCGCCCTGATCGTCGGCCGGGTCCTGGGCCACGGCATCCACGCGGCCACCACCATGGGGCAGCTGAGGACGGCGACGCGTGCCCTGGCCGCCCTCGACCTGCCGCCGGACGAACTCCTCGCCCGGCTCTCCGACACGGCCGCCCAACTGGCCGCGGAACGGGCCGCCCTGCCCGTGGGGGACTCGCTGCACACCCAGCCGCTCGCCGCGACGTGCCTCTACGCCGTCTTCGACCCCTTCACCGGCCTGTGCACGATGGCGTGCGCCGGCCACCGGCCGCCCCTGCTGATGCGGGCCGACCGCGACGACGTCACGGCCCCGCTCCACGACGGGGCGCCGCTCGGCTCTCCCGGCTCCGCCCCCTTCCCCGTCACCACCCTGGATCTGAGCGACGGCTCCGTGCTCGCGATGCTGAGCGGGGGCATCTCGTCGGCACCCCCGCACCGGCCGGCTCCCTCCCACGGCCTCCCGGCCCTCCAGGAACTCTGCGACCAGCTCGTCTTCGCCTTCTCCGGCCAGGAGCAGTACGACGGCTCGGTGCTGCTCCTGGCCCGGGCGGCCGAGCTCCCCGGGACGGCGCACGTCACGGAGGAGCTGCCCCACACCCAGCAGGCGCCCTCCCTCGCGCGCCGCACGGTCCGCCGGCACCTGGACCGGTGGGCCGTCGCCCCGGACGTCGCCGACGCGGTCGAGCTCGCCGTCAGCGAGCTGGTCACCAACGCCGTGCGCCACGGCTCCCCGCCCCTGGCCCTGCGCCTGATCCGGACCGACTCCCTGACCGTCGAGGTCAGCGACAGCAGCCCCTCCGCTCCGCACCTGCGGCACGCGCGCGCGGTCGACGAGGGGGGCCGCGGTCTCTTCATCACCTCCCAGCTCTCCACCCGGTGGGGCACGCGCTACGCCCATCCGAGGAAGACCATCTGGGCGGAGCTGCCGCTCGACCCCGCCGCCCGGAGTTGACGCGAGGCCGGCACCCATCGCCGGGTCAGGCGGTGAAGAGCGGCTGTACGGGGTACGGAGGGCGTCATGGCTGAAGTGATACAGGCAGGTCTGTGGGGACTGGTGGCCGGTTCGGCGCTCCTCGT
This sequence comes from Streptomyces sp. NPDC005899, assembly GCF_040629645.1. Taxonomy (NCBI): domain Bacteria; kingdom Bacillati; phylum Actinomycetota; class Actinomycetes; order Kitasatosporales; family Streptomycetaceae; genus Streptomyces; species Streptomyces sp. NPDC005899. The sequence goes on from NZ_JBEXWB010000419.1 coordinate 2,486, forward strand.
CGGCGCCGCGGCCGGTTTCGCCGTGCGGGTGCCGCAGTGGGTGATCGCGACCGTCATGGCCTTCGGTGCGGGGGTGCTGATCTCCGCCGTCTCCTTCGAACTGGTCTCGGAGGCGTACGACCAGGCGGGGCTGGCACCCGCCGCCGTCGGAACGCTCGGCGGCGCGGTGGCCTACACCCTGGGAAATCTGTGGCTGGCCCGCCGCGGGGCGCGCCACCGCAAGCGGTCCGGCCACGGGCAGGCCCAGCCCTCGGACAGCGAGCAGGGCGGCTCCGGCGCGGCGCTCGCGCTCGGGGCGCTGCTCGACGGTGTGCCGGAATCCGCCGTCATCGGGGTGAGCCTCCTCGACGGCGGTGCCGTGAGTCTGGTGACCGTGGCGGCCGTCTTCATCAGCAACGTGCCGGAAGGACTGTCCAGTGCGGCGGGCATGAGGAAGGCCGGCCGCGGCGGGGCGTACGTCTTCGGCGTGTGGGGGGCGATCGCGGCCACGTGCGCCGTCTCCGCGGTCCTCGGGTACAGCGTCGTCGGCGACTTCTCACCGGCCGTGATCGCCGCGGTCACCGCCGTCGCCGCGGGCGCGATCCTCGCGATGATCGCGGACACGATGATCCCCGAGGCCTTCGAGGACACGCACCTCGCCATGGGCCTGATCATCGTCAGCGGTTTCCTGGTGTCCTTCGCCCTCTCCCACGCCTGACCGGCCGCGGTCGCCGGGAGCCGGCACCGCCCTCCTCCCGGCATCCGGGCCGCCGGGGTGCCGCGTCCGGACGGGCGGCAAAGCGCGGGCGGGACCGTCCTGATCACCGGAGAACCGAGGGAGCTAACATATGAGCACCGCCTAGCTCGAAAGATGGACCTGTGACTGTCAACGAAGACGCGTTCACGAACTGGAAGACCCGCGAGGAGATCGCGGAGTCGATGATCCCGATCATCGGCAAGCTGCACCGGGAGCGGGACGTCACGGTCCTCCTCCACAGCCGGTCCCTGGTGAACAGGTCGGTGGTCAGCATCCTGAAGATCCACCGGTTCGCCCGCCAGATAGCCGGGGAGGAACTCTCGGTCACCCAGACGCTGCCCTTCCTGCAGGCCCTCACCACCCTCGACCTCGGCCCCGCGCAGATCGACATCGGCATGCTCGCCGCCACCTACCGGACCGACGGCCGCGGGCTGTCCGTCGCGGAGTTCACCGCGGAGGCCGTCGCCGGGGCGACGGGCGACAACAAGATCGAGCGCAGCGAGCCGCGTGACGTCGTGCTCTACGGGTTCGGCCGCATCGGCCGCCTCGTCGCCCGCCTGCTCATCGAGAAGGCGGGCTCCGGCAACGGCCTGCGGCTGCGCGCCGTCGTCGTCCGCAGGGCCGCAGGCCAGGACCTGGTCAAGCGCGCCTCGCTGCTGCGGCGCGACTCGATCCACGGCCAGTTCCAGGGCACGATCACCGTCGACGAGGCCAACGAGCGGATCATCGCCAACGGCAACGAGATCAAGGTGATCTACTCCGACGACCCCACCTCGGTGGACTACACGGAGTACGGCATCAAGAACGCCATCCTCATCGACAACACCGGCCGGTGGCGCGACCGCGAGGGACTGTCCCAGCACCTTCGGCCCGGCATCGCCAAGGTCGTCCTGACCGCGCCGGGCAAGGGGGACGTCCCCAACATCGTGCACGGCGTCAACCACGACACGATCAAGCCGGACGAGCAGATCCTGTCCTGCGCCTCGTGCACGACCAACGCGATCGTGCCGCCGCTGAAGGCGATGGACGACGAGTACGGCGTGCTGCGCGGCCACGTGGAGACCGTCCACTCGTTCACCAACGACCAGAACCTGCTGGACAACTACCACCCGTCCGACCGCCGCGGCCGCTCGGCGCCGCTGAACATGGTCATCACCGAGACCGGCGCGGCCTCCGCCGTCGCCAAGGCGCTGCCCGACCTCGACGCCACCATCACCGGCAGCTCGATCCGCGTCCCCGTTCCGGACGTGTCGATCGCGATCCTCAACCTCCAGCTGGGCCGCGGGACCACCCGCGAGGAGGTCCTCGGATACCTCCGCAACGTGTCCCTGACCTCACCGCTCAAGCGCCAGATCGACTTCATCAGCGCCCCCGACGCGGTCTCCAGCGACTTCATCGGCTCGCGCCACGCCTCGATCGTCGACGCCGGGGCCACCAAGGTCGAGGGGGACAACGCGATCCTCTACCTCTGGTACGACAACGAGTTCGGCTACTCCTGCCAGGTCATCCGGGTCGTCCAGCACGTGTCGGGTGTGGAGTACCCCACCTACCCGGCTCCGGCGGCCTGATCCCGCGCGCCGCCCTGCCGGCCCGGCCCGCGGGGGCCGGCGGTCCCGCACGGGTCGAGCGGCCGTGGCGGGGGCCCCAGGCGGGGGGGGTCCCCCGGGCTGGGGGGGGGGGAGGCCCCCGGGGTGCGTGG
>NZ_JBEXWB010000420.1:0-4915 GCF_040629645.1 Streptomyces sp. NPDC005899
CGCCCAGCACGTTGCGGCGGCTGAGCCTGCGGGCGAGCTCGGGGTCCTCGGGGGTGCGGCTCATGTTCACGTGTCTCCCTGTCGGTGTGCGGGCGGGGGCGGGGTGGGGTGGGGTGGGGTGGGCGCCGGGGCGGTCCGGCGTGGAGGCGGTGCTCACCGGCGTGTCCGTGGTCACCGGCGTGACGGCGGTCCCGGGCGTGCGGGCCGTTGCCGCGTCAGTGCAGTCCGGCGAGCCGGAGGAGCAGGGACTTCACTTCGGTGGCCCGGACCCGGCCGGCGAAGGCGTGGGGGGTGGAGCAGAGGATGAGCGGACCTTCGTCGTCGCTCTCGGGGAGGCGGCCGTGGCTGCCGCGGACGGGTGAGGGGTCGAGGGGGACCACCGCCATGCGGTAGCGCATCCCGAGCTTCTTGCGGGCGACCGCCGAGACGGCCTTGACCCGGACGTAGGGGTCCTGGGGGTCCATGAAGAGCTCGACGGGGTCGTAGCCCGGTTTGCGGTGGATCTCGACGAGCTGCGCGAAGTCCGGCGCGTGGTCGTCGTCGAGCCAGTAGTAGTACGTGAACCAGGCGTCCTTCTCCGCGACGGCGACGAGCTCGCCGGAGCGGGGATGGTCCAGGTGATGGGCCTTCTTGCCCTCGTCGTCGAGGAGTTCCGCGATGCCGGGCAGGCCGGCGAGGGCGGCGTGGGTCGCCTCCAGGTCCTCCGGCCGGCGCACGTAGACGTGGGCGAGCTGGTGGTCGGAGACGGCGAAGGCGCGGGAGGCCATCGGGTCGAGGTACTCCATGCCGTCCTGGGTGTGGACCTCCAGCAGGCCCGCGCGGCGCAGGGCCCGGTTGATGTCGACGGGCCGGTCCACGCGCGTGATGCCGTACTCGGAGAGCGCGACGACCGTGCGGCCCTCGGCGTGCGCGTCGGCGAGGAGGGGCGCGACGGCCGCGTCGAGAGCGGTGGCGGCCCGGTGGGAGCGGGGGTCGTCGGGGCCGTAGCGCTGGAGGTCGTAGTCGAGGTGGGGCAGGTAGCACAGGGCCAGGTCCGGCGTGCGGGTGGCGAGGAGGTGCCGGGTGGCGTCGATGATCCACTGCGAGGAGACGAGGTCGGCGCCCGGGCCCCAGAAGTGGAAGAGGGGGAAGGTGCCGAGCTTCTCGGTGAGTTCGTCGTGCAGCGCGGGGGGCCGGGTGTAGCAGTCGGGTTCCTTGCGGCCGTCGGCGTAGTACACGGGGCGGGGGGTGACGGTCCAGTCGGTGTCCGCGCCCATGGCGTACCACCAGCAGATGTTGGCGACGGTGTAGCCGGGGTGGGCGCGCCGGGCCGCGTCCCAGAGCTTGTCGCCCTCGACTAGACCGTTGTGCTGCCGCCACAGGAGGACGTCGCCGAGCTCGCGGAAGTACCAGCCGTTGGCGACGATGCCGTGCTCGGCGGGGGTGGTGCCGGTGAGGAAGGTGGACTGGGCGGCGCAGGTGACGGCGGGCAGCACGGTCGTCAGGGGGGCCCGGGCGCCGGCCGCGGCCATGGCCCGCAGGTGGGGCATGTGCTCGAGCAGCTGAGGGGTGAGGCCGACGACGTCGAGGACGAGGAGGGGGGTGGGCCGGGGGGGCGTGGTCACGGGAGCTCCTTGAGTCCGAGGTCGGTCAGGAGGTCGCGGACGAGGGTGAGTTCGGCGGCGATGCCGTCCGCGAGCTGCGCCCGGGTGCGCGGCCGCAGCTTCTCCGGGAGCGCCTGCCAGGTGTACGTCTCGACCTCCAGGTGCCGGGTGAGCGGCACCGGTCCTCCCACGAGCCGGGTCAGGGCCGACCGGAGCACGGGAAGGGTGGAGGTGAGCGGGGGCGCGGGGGGCGCGTGCAGGGGCACGTGGAAGTGGGAGCGCCAGGGTGCTCCGTCGGGGAGGGCGCCGCCGGACACCGCGTCGGTGAGGTCGTCGGTCCCCCGCAGGCCGGCCGCGGTGAGGGTGCGCGTCTGGTGCAGGAAGCGTGGTTCGGCGAAGGCGGCGAGTGCGGCGCGGACCTCGGGCAGGTGCGGGTGCTGCGCGTGCAGCGCCGCGGACAGCTGGGCCTTGGCGACGGTGATGCCGGCCGTGTGCAGCGCGTCGAGTGCCGGTTCCGGGTCCTCGAAGGAGGTCGCGAGGTGGCAGGTGTCGACACACACGCCGATGCGGTCGTGGCCCACCGCGGTGAGGGGGGCGATGGCGTCGGCCGTGGTCTCCACGGTGCAGCCGGGTTCGGGCTCCAGGCCGATCCTGACGGACTTGCCGGTCAGCTCGGCGAGGGCGTCGAGCCGTTGCGCGAGGGTGGTGAGCGCCCTCAGCGCCGTCCGGGCCGCCGTGGGGTCGCCGGCGTACGGGGTGCGCCAGGCGATCGGCAGGGTGGAGACGGTGCCTTCGGTGACGTCGTCGGGGAGGAGGGCGGCGAGCAGCCGGGCCAGGTGGGTGGTGTGGGTGAGCCGCTCGGGGTCGGTCCAGTCCGGCGTGTACACCCGGTACTTGACCTCGTCGGCCCCGAACCCCTCGTACGGGAAGCCGTTGAGGGTGACCACTTCGAGGCCCCGCCCGTCGAGTTCGGTGCGCAGCGAGCGCAGGGCGGCCGGGTCGTCGGTCAGGGCGCGGGCGGCGTCCCCGGCGAGCCAGAGGCCGATGCCGAGGCGGTCCCGGCCGAGCCGCCGGCGTACGGGTTCGCAGTGGTCCCGGAGCTGGGCGCGGACTCCTTCGAGGGTTTCGGCGGGGTGCACGTTGGTGCAGTAGGCCAGGTGGACGGTGGAGCCGTCGGGGTGGCGGAAGCGCATCGCTCACTCACCGCCGCGGAGGATGGAGTTGCCCTCGTGGAGCGGGTCCGCGGCGGTGACGTCGAGTTGGGGCCGGCCGCTCCGCCCGTAGAAGGCGACGGGGTTGCGCCAGAGGACCTTGTCGACGTCGTCCTCGTCGAAGCCGGCCTTCAGCATGGTGTCGGCGACCTTGCGGGTCTTCAGCGGGTCGCTCCTCCCCCAGTCGGCGGCCGAGTTGACGAGGATCCTGTCGGTGCCGTGGTTCCTGAGGATTGCGACCATGCGGTCCTCGTCCATCTTGGTGTCGGGGTAGATGGAGAAGCCCGCCCAGCAGCCGCTGTCCAGGGCGTCCCGCACGGTCGTCTCGTTGAGGTGGTCGAGGAGGACGTGCCCGGGGGCGAGCGCCGACTCGCGGACGACGTCGATGGTGCGGCGGAGTCCGGCGAGCTTGTCGCGGTGCGGGGTGTGGACGAGGGCGGGCAGGCCGTGGTCGGCGGCGAGCTGCAACTGCGCGGCGAGGGCGGTGTCCTCGGCCGGGGTCATGGAGTCGTAGCCGATCTCCCCGACGGCGACGACGGAGTCCTTGACGAGATAGCGGGGCAGGGCGTCGAGGACGGGGGCGCAGCGTGGGTCGTTCGCCTCCTTGGGGTTGAGCGCGAGGGTGCAGTGGTGCGCGATGCCGTACTGGGAGGCGCGGAAGGGTTCCCAGCCGAGGAGGGCGTCGAAGTAGTCGAAGAAGCTGGCCGGGGAGGTGCGGGGCTGGCCGAGCCAGAAGGAGGGTTCGACGAGGGCGCGGACCCCGGCGTCGTACATCGCCCGGTAGTCGTCCGTGGTGCGGGAGGTCATGTGGATGTGGGGGTCGAAGATCCTCATCGGGCTTCCTCCGTGGACGTGGGGGCGGCGGCCGGGGCGGAGGCCGTCAGGGCGAGGACGGTCAGCAGGCCGTCGGGGACCGCGCGGCCCGCCGCCCTGCGTTCGGCCGCGAAGTCGCGCAGCATGCGGCCCAGTTCGATGTCACCGGCGGCTCGGTCGCCGAGCCGGTCGACGGCGTCGACGGGGACATCGGTGAAGAGGCACTTGAGGACGGCGTGCCGCCAGCCGTGGGGGTCCAGGTGCGCCGCCCCGTACGGGCCGACGGCGGCGGCGACCAGCCGGGTGTCGTTGGTGCGCAGTGCGTCCTCGACGAGCGGGAGGGCGCCGGGTCCCAGGTCCAGCCGGTGCAGGGTGAGGAGGACGGCGCGGCGTTCGGCGGCGGTGCCCTGCTCGTAGAGCCTGGTGACGGCGGCCAGGCCGGCGCGGGCCTCCACGAGCAGCAGCGCGCGGACGGAGTCGGCGTGGGCGAGTCCGCAGTGCCTGCCCGCGGAGGCGAAGCGCAGCTCCCAGGGCGGGGTGCCGGGGCCGGGGTGGGACGCGGCGTGTGCGGCCTCGGCGAGGGCCTCGCCGAGCCAGGCCCTGGCCGCTTTCGGGAGCCGGTCGTCGAGTTCCTTCCGGTTCATCGGCACGGTGCGGCTCCGTTCGGGGTCCGGGAGGCCGGGCGCAGGAAGTCGATGGATCTGCGGGCGAGTTCGGGACCCGCGTGGGAGTGGCGGGGCAGCTCGACGACGGTGAGTCCGTCGTATCCGGTGGCGGTGAGGGCGTCGAGCACGGGCGGGAAGTCGATCTCCCCCTCGCCGAGGGGCAGGTGTTCGTGGACTCCGCGCCGCATGTCCTCGATCTGCACGTGGCGCAGCCAGGGTGCGGCCTCCTTGACGCAGTCGGCGGGCGGGGCGGGTTCCAGGCACTGGCAGTGGCCGATGTCGAGGGTCAGTCCGAGGGGTTCCGGGTCGCCGAGGAGGGAGCGCAGGTGGTGGAAGTCGGCGAGCGTGGCCAGGAGGTGTCCGGGCTCCGGTTCGACGGCGAGGGGGACGCCGGCCCGGGCGGCCGCGTCGAGCACGGGGGTGAGCGCCTGGGCCAGCCGCTGCCAGGCGGTGTCCGTGGCGGTGTCCGGCGGGGTGGTGCCGCTGAAGCAGTGCACGGCGTGGGCGCCGAGGGCGGCGGCCACCACGACGGCCCGCACGAGCAGGGCGGACCGGGCCTCCCGGGCGTCGTGGTCCGGGTCGAGGTGGGAGGGGCAGTGGTTGCGCCTGGGCTCGTTGACGTAGCGGTCTCGGGTCTCCACTG
>NZ_JBEXWB010000421.1:0-4909 GCF_040629645.1 Streptomyces sp. NPDC005899
GGATTTTCGCCGAAGCTTGCAGGTCAGCAGGGGTTCAGCAAAGCATGAGCGCGGTCGGATCCAGCGCGGACAACGCGCTCGCCGAGTCCTTCAACTGGGCTTGATCCGCTTTGACGGACATTCGAGATCAGGGGTTCAGCCCCGGGAGGATGTCCATCATGGAGAGCATGGGGAAGAAGAAGCCTCGCCGCCCTCGCCGTTCGTTCACGCCGGAGTTCAAGGCCGAGATTGTCGGGCTGTGCCGACGCGGTGACCGCTCGGTCGGCCAGGTCGCCAAGGACTTCGAGCTGACCGAGACCGCGGTGCGGGACTGGGTGAAACAGGCCAAGGTCGACGCGGGCGAGCGCAACGGACTGACCAGCGGTGAGCACGAGGAGCTGGCTGCGCTGCGGCGGGAGAACCGCAGGCTGCGTGAGGATGTCGACGTCCTCAAGCGGGCCACAGCTTTCTTCGCGAAGGAGACCCGGTGACGGTGCACCCGTTCATCGAGGCGGAGAAGCGTGCAGGTCACAGCGTCAAACGGGCGTGTGAGCTGATGAAGGTCTCCAGGACCGCCTTCTACGCCCGTCGCTCCGGCCTGCCCGGCCCCCGGGCGGTGCGGGATGCCGAGCTGACCGAGCAGATCACCGAGGTCCATGCGCGATCGCGCGGAACCTACGGTGCCCCGCGCGTGCATGCCGTGCTCACGCGCGAGGGCGCCGGGTGCGGCCGTCGTCGTGTCGCGCGACTGATGCGGGCCGCCGGACTACAAGGCCGGCACCGCCGACGACGGCACGTGACCACGGTCCCCGATCCCAAGGCTGCCTTGCGCCCTGACCTGATCGTCCGGGACTTCGAGCCCGGCCGCACCGGGCTCGATGCCCGCTGGTGCGGCGACATCACCTACATCCCGACCGACGAGGGCTGGCTCTATCTGGCCACGGTCATCGACATCGCCTCCCGGCGCGTGGTCGGCTGGGCAACCGCCGATCACCTGCGAACCGAGCTGGTGGCCGACGCACTGACAGCCGCCTGCCGGCAGCGTCGCCCCACCCATCCCGTGATCTTCCACTCGGATCGCGGCTGCCAATACACCAGCCGGCAATTCACCGCTTTGGCAGCCAAGTTCGGGGTTCGACTGTCGGTCGGCCGCACCGGCCAGTGCTGGGACAACGCGCTCGCCGAGTCGTTCTTCTCAACCATCAAACGCGAACTGCTCGGCACCTCCGCCTGGCCCAGCCGGGACACCGCCCGCACCGCGATCTTCGACTTCATCGAAGGCTGGTACAACTTGCACCGACTACACAGCAGCCTCGGCTACCTCAGCCCCGCCGAGTACGAGACCGCGCTCGCAGCCTGACCACCACACCAAAGGTGTCCGTCAAAGCGGAACAAGCTCAAACGCGACGTTCAAACGCGAGACCCTGCAAGGACGAAAGAGCTGGCCGACCGAGCGCGAGGCCCGACTCGACGCCTTCCGATGGCTCCACCGCTACAACACCCGACGCCGACACTCCCACCTCGGACAACGATCACCGATCGCCTTCGAAAACGCCCTCCACCTCACACCAACTACGCTGGCACAAGCCGCATAACCCGTGTTCAGCATTCGGGGTCAAGGCCCCACCCACCAGTGTGGAGTCCCGCTCGATGACTGTCCACGGCGAAAGGCTCGCGCCGGCATTTATGAGCCTTTTCAGGCGGCCACCGATCGGGTGACGGCGGGGAGGCCGCAACGCACGAGGCACCCGTGCCGTTGAGGGAGATGTTCGAAGTCTCAACTCATCAGCACAAGTGCCTCGTTGATTCCCTATCCTGCCGCATTCGACCTGCCACACGCTCTGGTCGAGTGGGTCACCAGGCTCATCGTCACCCGCGAGGGTGACCGCCGCTGCAAGCTTCCGCCGCACCAGCGTGCGCTGATCGCTCTGGTGTACCTGCGCAAGCACGACACACTGACCCAGATCGCCGCGGGCTTCGGCATATCGGTGGGCACCACCCACGCCTACACCACCGCGGTCATCAACCTCCTGGCCGACCGGTCACCGGGCCTACTGAAGGTTCTGCGCGAGACCGACCCGGAATACGTCTTGCTCGACGGGACGCTCGCGGAGTGCGACCGGGTGGGCGACGGGCAGGCCGACTACTCGCACAAGCACCGCCGCCACGGTGTGAATGTGCAGGTTGTCACCGACCCGACCGGCCAGGTGCTGTGGATCTCCCCTGCCTTGCCCGGCCGGGGTCACGACCTGACCGCGGCCCGCACCCACCGCATCATCCGCATCTGCGAACGCCAGGGCGTCCCCATCCTGGCCGACCGCGCCTATACGGGCGTCGGCCCCTGGGTCACCACCAGACGCAAACGACCGCCCGGCAGGCAACTGACCCCGACCCAGCAGACGATCAACCGGGCCCTCGCCGCCTCCCGAACACCCGTCGAACGCGGCATGGCACGACTCAAGTCCTGGCGAATCTTCCGAAGATTGCGATGCAGCCCGAACCGCATGGCGTCAATCGCCAAGGTCATCCTCACCCTGGAGTGCTCGCAGCCCCAAATGAGCTGCGTGACCTGGCCGGCGTACTGCGGGACGTGCTCCGCATCCGAAACCAGGGCGACCAGGGTTGCCAACCGGGATAAATCAGGAGATGCGGCCTATTACGTAGGCGGTGCCTACCCTATCTTCCTCGGGTGAGTCTGCCTGGATCGCGAGACTCGGCCCGGCCGTGGTGAAGTCGAACCCGTTCGTCATCGGCTGCGTGCAGTCGACGCGCTTAGCTGTCTTGACGGCGCCTGAGACGACCGTGAAGGTAACCGTGCCCTCCCCTGCGCACGCCACCTCCACCCGCAGGGCCGTGCCCGACTTGATGGTCTCGTCCAGGTTCTCTCCGGGCACCGCGAGGGAACCGGCCGAGACCAAGCCCGCCTCATCCGACTCCAGACGATCCGTCATGTTGAGCAAGTCGCGAGCTTCCATGTCCAACTGCTCCCTGCCGGACTGGGAGAGCAGCTGAGCTGCAGGAGCCGCGGCGGAGCTCCCCGCCTTCTCGGACTGCGAAGCCTTCGACACCGTAGCCGAGTCAGAACAAGCGGATGCCATGCCGGTAATCAGCGCAACGGCAGTCAGAGCACTGCCAGTGCGGCGAGTGAAGCGGTACAAGAGGTCCCCCGAAGTGCAGTCAGAAGCCAAGTAAACGTGCAGGCAAGGTGATCATCCTGTGTGGCCACCCGCGTCACCTCGGCAATCTGGGCATCGGCACCAGATTGGTACACAGGTTTGACGCGTTTCCCCTGCAAGAGGCGGTTCCCTGGTGGTCGCAAACATCCCGAAGGTTGCAGCGATGTGGGCAGGGAGGCGCGGCGGGAACTCGCAGCGGCACTCACCCTCACGGTGACGATGAGCATCGTGAGGCACTCGACCAGGGCGTGAGGCTTCGACCACTCCCTCAACAGTTACGGGGGCCTCATGCATTGCGGCCCGCCCCCGCCAACAGCCCCGCCACCCGATCGGTGGCCATGCTGAAAAGGCTCTATGAAGCAAGGACTACTCGTTCATCGTCCTGCTGGGCAGTACTGGCCTGGAGCGTGGTCAGCCCCTCGGCTGCCGCGTCAGGACGCGGCAGCAGTTGCCCTGTGCTGCTCGAGGAGACGGTTAGCACGGTGTGGGGTGGTGTCGAGGCGGGACAGCACGCCGGGCACTGCGATGTTGGGGAGGACCGTCTCGAAGAGGGCCGAAATCTCGCTGACGAGGTCGAGAGGCTCGGCGCTCGACTCCCGCACTACCTGGACTCCTGTCCAGGACCCGACCAGCAGCCGTGATACGGCGACCGGGTCAACGTTCGGAAGCAACTCGCCTCGCGCCTCCGCCTCGGTGAGGAGATCGGCTCCATAGGCAATCCAGTCCGGCCAGCGAGTGCCGAAAAGCCTGCGCGCCCGCACGTCGACCGACAGTCGTATCGAGGCGCTGAGCAGGGGTTCCTTCGGAAGTCGATAGGCTAGCAGGAGGGCCGTGTCCACCCATTCCTGCAGCTTAAAGGTTTGAGGGGTGACCCCGTCCGAGGTCACCGCCTCATCGAGGACTCCCCGTGCCAAGTCTTCCTTCGACGTGAAATGGAAGTAGAGCGCACCCCGCGTGTGCCCGGCCCGCTGAAGGATCGCCGAAATCGTGGCGGCGTCGTAACCGTGCTCGTCGAAGACTTCGGCAGCCGCTTCCAGCAATTCCCGGCGTGTGCGGATCGCCCGCTGCTGCTGTACCAACTCGCGCTCCCCCCTGACCTCGCTCGACCGCCATCCTAAAAGATCGTGAATCGGTACCGTACCAGCGCGCTACAGCTCAGCTTGAACCGTGTCCGGGGGGATCTGGCCTGAAGCACCCGTTACCCCGCAGGGCCCGCACGTGGAAGCGCAGGCAGCGTACCCAAACGAGTACGTCCACCTCGGGCGCACGGGACTGCTGCAGGGTTGGGTGACAGCGGGAGTCTATGCAGCCAGGGCTGCGGCTAGGGTCATGATGGTCGTACTCGATGGAGGTCAATCGGGCCAGGCCGGAACGGAGATGAACGCCCGGATGCCGCGCTGCCTGAGGTGTTCGCGGATGGACCGTGACGAGTACGCCTTGTCGGCCAGGACTGCATTTGGCCGGCTCCGGGGCCGTCCACGCCCGCGGGAAACACGCAGACGGGCCATCATGTCGGCGAAGGCAGGCGCGTCACCTGCCTGTGCGGCGGTGAGGTGGAAGGCCAGGGGCCGGCAGTTACCGTCGGCCGCGAGGTGGATCTTCGTGGTTAGCTCACCGCGGCGTCTGCCGATGGCATGGTCGTCCGGCTCGCCGGCCGGAGCCCCGTTACCGTGTTCGTGGCTCCGAAATGGGGCTCCCGGCCTCCGGGCCCGGTATGACTTGAGCCCCTTGTCGATCATGGTCGAAAAAGTGGT
>NZ_JBEXWB010000422.1:0-4773 GCF_040629645.1 Streptomyces sp. NPDC005899
CGAGGACGGCGACCTTGCGGCCCGCCGCCAGGTCGCCGAGGAGGTCACCGGCCGGGCCGTCGTGTCCGCCGAGCGCCAGCAGGACCTCGGTCGCGACGACCGAGCTGGTCAGGTACGGGGCGGGGGCGACGCTCCGGCCCAGCTCCTCCAGGACCACCGCGGCCTCGCGGTGGGTGGCCCCCTGCCCGCCCAGCTCCTCCGGTACGAGCAGTCCGGCCGCTCCGATGCCGGTGGCGAGCGACTCCCAGAGCCGCGGGTCGTACGGCGTGTCGGACTCGGTGGCGGCGATCACCGTCGGGGCGTCGGCCCGGTCGGCGAGCAGCGAGCGCACGGCGGACCTGAGGTCGTCCTCGGCCTCGGAGTACAGCAGGTCGGGTGTGCGGTCGGGCTCGGTCCGCGCCGCTCCGGCCGGGGTGGCTCCGGTCCGTGCGGAGGCGCTTCGTGCGGTCATCGGGCGAGTTCCTTCCAGGGGACGTCCTTGTCGTTGCGCGGTTCGGCGGGCAGGCCGAGGACGCGCTCGGCGACGATGTTGAGCAGGACCTCGCTCGTGCCGCCTTCGATGGAGTTGCCCTTGGAGCGCAGGTAGCGGTACCCGGCATCACGTCCGGTGAAGTCGACGAGCTCGGGGCGGCGCATGGTCCAGTCGTCGTACAGCAGCCCCTCCTGACCGAGGAGTTCGACCTCGAGGCCGCTGATCTCCTGGTTGAGGCGTGCGAAGGCCAGCTTCATGCCGGAGCCCTCGGGGCCCGGCTGCCCGGCGACGAGCTGCTGACGCAGCCGCTCGCCCGTGAGCCGGGCTACCTCGGCCTCGACCCAGAGGGCGGTGAGCCGCTGGTGCAGGTCGTGGGTGCGCAGCTCGGGGCGCTCGCGCCAGGTCCTCGCGATCGTCCCGATCATGCCTCCCTCACGGGGGATGCGGGCGCCGCCGATGGAGACGCGCTCGTTCATGAGGGTGGTCTGGGCGACCTTCCAGCCGTCGCCGACGGCACCGAGCCGGCGGCTGTCGGGGATGCGTACGCCGGTGAGGAAGACCTCGTTGAACTCGGCCTCGCCGGTGATCTGGCGCAGTGGCCGCACCTCGACGCCGGGGTCGGTCATGTCGCAGATGAAGTAGCTGATGCCGCGGTGCTTGGGGACGTCCGGGTCGGTGCGGGCGATCAGGATGGCCCAGCGGGCGACATGGGCGCTGGAGGTCCACACCTTCTGCCCGTCGACCACCCAGTCCTCGCCGTCCCGGACGGCACGCGTGCCGAGCGCCGCCAGGTCGGACCCGGCGCCGGGCTCGCTGAAGAGCTGGCACCAGACCTCCTCGCCGACCCACAGCGGGCGCAGGAAGCGCCGCTTCTGCTCGTCGGTGCCGTAGCCGAGGATGGTGGGGGCGGCCATGCCGAGACCGATCCCGATGCGGCGCGGGTCGTTGTCGGGGGCCTGGGCCGCCGCCAGTTCGGCGTCGACGACGGCCTGGAGGGAACGTGGTGCGTCGAGTCCGCCGAGCCCGGCCGGATAGTGCACCCAGGCCAGCCCGGCGTCGAAGCGCGCCGTGAGGAAGTCGGTGCGCCCGGTGGTGGCCGGCGGGTAGGCGGCCAGCAGTTCGTGGGTGCGGCGGCGGATCTCGGCCGCGTCGATGGCGGTGCTCATCGGGTGCCTCCCGCGGGCAGGACGACGATGCGGCCGGTGCTGGCGCCGTCGGCGACCCGCTGGACCGCGTGGGCGGCACCGGCCATGGGGACGCGCTCGCTGACCAGCGGCCTGACCACGCCCTGCTCGGCGAGCCTCGTCAGCTCGTCGTGGCAGGCCCGCACGGCGGCGGGGTCCTTGGCGTTGTACAGGCCCCAGTGGAGTCCGAGGATCGAGTAGTTCTTCACCAGGGCGTGGTTGAGGGCCGGCGCCGGGACGGTGCCGCTCGCGAAGCCCACGACCACGACGCGGCCCTCGAAGGCGATGCACTTGACGGACTTGGCGTAGGCGTCACCGCCGACGGGGTCGTAGACGACGTCCGCGCCCCGGCCTCCCGTGGCTTCCTTGACCGCGGCCACGATGTCCTCGCTCCGCCGGTCGATGACCAGGTCACAACCGAGCTCGCGGGCGATGGCGGCCTTCTCCGGTCCGCCGGCCACCCCGATGACGGTGGCGCCCGCCGCCTTGCCGAGCTGGACGGCCGCGCTGCCGACACCGCCCGCCGCGGCGTGGACCAGCAGCGTCTCGCCCGCCTGAAGGCGTGCGCGGCGGTGGAGCCCGAACCAGCCGGTCTGGTAGCCGATGTGCAGGGCCGCCGCCTCGGCGTCGTCCAGGGCGTCGGGGGCGGGGAGCAGGGATGCCTCGTCGGCGACGACGTGGTCGGCGAAACCGCCGCCGGGCAGGGCGGGGGTGGCGAGCACCCTGCGCCCGTCCTCCGTCTCCCCGCAGATCTCCACGCCCGGGGTGAAGGGCAGCGGGGGCCTCACCTGGTACTGGCCGCGGCAGAGCAGGGCGTCGGGGAAGTTGATGTTCGCCGCCCGCACCCTCAGCAGCACCTGCCCGTCGCCGGGCTTGGGCCGGTCCGTCTCCTCGAGCTCCATCACCTCGCTCGGCTCGCCGTTCCGGTGCACTCGCCATGCCTGCATGAGGGGCCTCCACAACACTGTCGGCATTACCACTGCTCCGCCGCATACTAAGCGGTCGCTTGCCCCTCTGGGAACACCTCGCGCCGGGCGGGCGGAACCCGCTCAGGACCGCTTCGGCTTCGCCCTTACGTGCATCCGTTCCCCCTGCGGCCCGAACAGGCTGAGGAACTCCACCGGATCGTCGCCCACGGGTCCGAACCAGTGCGGCAGCCTGGTGTCGAACTCCGCGGCCTCACCGGGGACCAGCACGAGGTCGTGCTCGGCGAGCAGCAGCCGCAGCTTCCCGGAGAGCACGTACACCCACTCGTACCCCTCATGGGTCCGCTGCTCGGGCACCTCCTCGCAGGCGGACTCCTGCACGACCTTGTACGCCTGCAGACCGCCCGGCCGGCCGGTGAGCGGCAGGGACGTCTTCCTGCCGTGCACGATCGGCTTCGCCCTGACCCGGGGATCACCGACGGGCGGCGCACCGACGAGGTCGTCGAGCGGCACCTCGTGGGCGCGGGCGATGGGCAGCAGCAACTCCAGGCTGGGCCGCCGGCCGCCGGACTCCAGCCGGGACAGGGTGGAGACGGAGATCCCGGTCGCCTCGGAGAGCGCCGAGAGCGTGACCCCCCGGTCCTTGCGCAGCCGGCGCAGCCGGGGGCCGACTCCGGAGAGTACGGCGTCGAGCGGTGGTTCGTGCTGCCGTTGTTCCTTCATATGCCCAGTGCAGAATCGGCAAAGCGATTTGTCAATCCCGGACGGCGCCCGAGCCGCAGTCCCGGACGGTGGCCGAGCCGCGGGACGCTCGCGGGCGGGCGGGCGGGCCGGGTGTCCGGCTCAGCGGGCGAAGATCTCGAAGGCGACGGCCGGGCGCCCCCCGAACCGCTCGGCCAGGGCGCCGGCCGTGCCGGTGAGGAAGGTGCGGCAGTACGTCTCGGGGTCCTCGTCCGTCAGGACCTCGATGTAGGTGCGGTGGGCCAGCAACGACCGGACGGACCGTTCCAGTCCCGGGGCCGCATCGACGGCATGGGTGGGCCGGTCGGTGCCGGCCACCGCGACCCACCGCACCCCGTCCCACGGCTCCAGCCCCTGAGCCGTCAGCTCCGGGAAGATCCAGCGGTTGCCCGCGTCGCCCGCGGCGTCCAGAGCCGCCCGGCCGACGGCACGGTGGTCGGGGGTGTTCCAGGCCACCCCTCCCCAGGTGTCGCGGTGGTTGAGGGTGATGAGCAGCTCGGGGCGGTGCCGGCGCACGGCGGCCGCGATGTCGCGCCGGAGCGCCGGGCCGTATTCGATCACGCCGTCCCGGTGGTCCAGGAACTCCACGGTCCGCACCCCGACCGCCGCGGCGCTCTCACGCTGCTCCCGCTCCCGCAGCGGGGCACACTGCTGCGGGGCGATCGTGTCGATCCCCGCTTCGCCTCGGGTCGCCAGCAGGTAGGCGACCTCACGCCCCTCGTCGGTCCAGGCGGCGACGGCAGCGGCGCACCCGTATTCCAGGTCGTCCGGGTGGGCGACGACCGCCAGCGCCCGCTGCCAGTCGGTGGGCATGGGTTCGAGCTGCTCCGTCATGACGGTCAGGCTATTCAGGGAACGGTGCCGGACACGTGTGTTCCGGAGGCGGTGTCGGGCACGTGCCTGCCGGAGGCGATTCGGGGCAGGACAGTCCCATCGGCGCAGGCGGGAAGTGGATCGGGGGAAGTGGATCGGCCCGCCCGGCCCGACCCCGGCCCTTCGCCACCTTGGGTACTCTCGGGAGGCCGGAGCGGGCGGGACACCACCGACCGGTCCCCGGCCCGCCGCGTTCCGGCGAACGAAAGGAAACCCGCTCGTGCCCAGCCCCGCCTCCCTCTCCCCCGCCCAGGCCGCCGCTCGCCTGGCGGACTTCACCGTCATCGACGTGCGGGCCCCCGGCGAGTACGCCTCGGGTCACGTGCCCGGCGCCCTGAACGTCCCTCTCGACCGTCTGCCCGAGGCCGTGCCGGCGTTGAAGTCCGCCTCGGCCCGCGGCTCGCTGCTGGTGGTGTGCGCCTCCGGCGTCCGCTCCACCCGGGCCTGCGAGATCCTGGCCGACGCCGACATCGACGCCGCCACCCTCTCGGGCGGCACCTCCGCCTGGGAGAGCGACGGGCACGGACTCGACCGGCCGGAGGGCGGCCCGGCCGCCTGCCGTTGCGGCAGACCACCT
>NZ_JBEXWB010000423.1:0-4771 GCF_040629645.1 Streptomyces sp. NPDC005899
GGCGAGCAGAGCGACCTAGGTGGCCAGGCTTCCGGCGGCCACCACGATCCCGGCCGCCAGCAGAGCCTTACGCCGGCGGGTCAGGGTGGAGAGGCGTCCCGCGAGCGTCTCCCGGGCGATCCAGGAACCGCCCCCGCCGGCCGGCCGGGCCATGGAGCCGCAGCGGGGGCAGACCATGCCGGGCAGCGCGCTCCGGTGTGCGCCGCCGCATTCTTGGCACCTCATGGCAGCACACCCTGCCAGGGCCGGGCCTCCGCAGGGAGGGTTCCCGCACTATCGGCGCCACGGGGGCGGGGCCAGCCCTCACCGGACGGACGCGCCGCGGAGGCGGGGACCAGCCCTCACCGGGCGGACGTCACCCCACCGGGTCCGACCGGGTGGATCGAGGACGACCCGACCCGGTGCCGTCGTCAGCGCAGTTCCTCCGGGCACGGCGTGCCCGGAGGCAGCTGGTACGGCGCCGCGAGCCGGTAGACGCCCGGACGCGGGGCGAGCAGCTCGGTCCACTCGTCGCCGTCAGGGTCCTCCTCGACCTTGATCAGGCAGCCGTGCGGGTTGGTGTACTCCTTGAGCGCCTCCCCGTCCTCCTCCGTGCGCTCCTTGGATGCCTCGGTCTCCTGGGGCCGCTCCACGCTCTTCCCCTTGTCGTCGACGACGGCGAGCCACCGGGAGTACGGGATCCGGATCAGCACCCGGCCCGCCGACCGCACCCGGATCGTCAGCTCGTCGGCGCCGGCCCGCTCCACCGTCGCCGGCGGATCGGCGAGCGGCACCGGGTCGAGCACCCGGAACAGCTTCCAGTTGGCGTCGCTCCAGATCGCCCTCAGGTACGGCTGGCCCTTCTCGACGAGCGCCGCCTCCTGGACCGCACCGCTGGAGTCCGGCTCCCCCGTCGGCAGGACCACGTAGTGGACGGCCCAGCGGTCGAGCCATTCCCGGTAGTTCACCGCGTTGAGGGTGTCGTCGTAGAAGAGCGGGTTGCGCTTCATGTCGGCCTGCCGGTTCCAGCCGCGGGCCAGGTTCACGTACGGCGCGAGCGCGGAGGCCTCCCGGTGGCTGCTCGCGGGGACGACCTCGACCCGGCCGCGCTCCGCCCCGGCCTTCTGGAGCTGGTTGACCAGGGGGGCCAGCTCGCGGCTCCAGGAGGCGGCGGGTGCGGTGCGCACTATGTCGTCGACACCCTTGAACCCGATCCAGAAGTTCAGCCCGAGGAAGGCGACGGCGAGGGCGTACCAGCGGACGGTGCGCGGCGCCGTGAACGGCAGCGCGGCCAGCAGCACGATGCCGGCGAACAGCATCGCCATGCGCGACACGTTCGAGCCGATCTGCGAGTCGACGACGTACGTCAGCAGTGTCCCCACCCCGTAGACCGCGGCGGCCGTGCGCACGGTGCGCCAGTCCGCGGGCACCAGGAAGAAGACCAGGACGGCGAAGACGAACGGCAGCGACAGGGTCCCGAACGACATCGGCTGCGTACCCGAGAAGGGGAACAGCCAGGCGGACAGGACCACCACGACGACGGGGGCGAGGCCGAGGGCGTACGCCCCGGGGCGGCGGTTGTTGAGGAAGAGCGCCGCCGCGACCACCCCGAGGAAGAGCCCGGCCACCGGGCTGCCCGCCGTCGCGAGACCGGCCAGCGGGGCGGCAACCGCCGCTTTGGCCCACCGCCTGTAACGCCATCGGTGGGGCCAGCAGAAGACCGCGGCGACGGCCCCCAGCGCGAACATCATGCCCAGGCCGAAGGTCACCCGCCCGGACAGCGCGTTGCAGAGGTACGCGAAGACGCCGGCCAGTGAGCAGGCGAGAGGGTTGCGGACGGCGGGCACCCTCACCAGGATCAGTGCGGTGAGGACGGAGGAGACCGTGCCGACGATCATCATCGTCGTGCGGACGCCGAGCAGCGACATCAGGTAGGGCGACACCACGCTGTACGAGACGGGGTGCATGCCGCCGTACCAGGCGAGGTTGTAGGCGGTCCCGGGATGGCGGCCGACGAACTCGGCCCAGGCGTCCTGGGCGGCGATGTCGCCACCGCTGTTCGCGAGGAAGAAGAACCAGAGCACGTGGACGGCCGCGGCCACCGCGGCCGTCACCAGGACCGTGCGGCGCCACGGGCGGTGGCGTGCGGGGCGGCGGGCCCGTTCCGGTGGCGTGGTCGCGCCCGGCCTGTCCTCGCCGCCGTCGCGGGGGGCGGGCATCCTGCCGGACACCGTTGCGGGCGCCGTGTCCTCGTTCGCCCGCGTCGGCTCAGCGGTGGTCACTTCGACTCTCCCCGTCCTCGCCCGGGCCTGCCGAACCATCGATGTACCGTGCGGGCCTCGTCCGTACCGGGAAGGACGCGTCCCAGCGGCCCTTCCGTTGCCTGGGGGACGCTAGCACGCACGATTTTCCGCGCGCCGCCCCGTCGGCCCGCCGGTCCCGCCTCCCTGGTGGGGGACGCGGGACCGGTCCGGCCGGGGCAGTGGCGCCGGTGGCGGACGATCAGGTGATGCGGGTCAGCCTGTCGCCGAAGGCCGGTTCCGTCATGGCGCTCCGAAGGGCGACGGGCGCCGAGACCTTGCCCGTCCCGGTGCCGACCGTCACCTCGCCGACGACCGTGCCCGCCTTCGCCTCGTGGGCGAGGGTTTTGCCGCCGTCGGTCAGCTCCAGGTCGACCTCGAGTCCGCCCCACCCGACGGCCTTCAGGTCCTTGGTGGCCACCACGGGCGTCCGGCCGCCGAGCCCGTCGTCGACGTACCCCACGACCTGGCCCTTCTTGACGACCGTGGCGGAGTCGACGCCCTTCTGGGCGGTCCGGATCAGCGCGAGGCTGTTCTTTATGGCCCGCTGGAGCTTGGCGTCGAGCGTGCCGTCGGCGTCCGCGCCCATCACCGCGCCGATGATCCGCCGGGACTTCCCGTCGACGACGGTGTCCGCGGTCCAGACGAGGTTGCCGCCCGCGGGCGTCGAGGAACCGGTCTTGATACCGCTCACTCCGGGCTCGAGCAGGATGTTGTTGTTGTTGTAGATCATCTTGCCGATGCCCGGGATCTCCGCCTGGGGCATGTTCACGATCTCGCGGAAGACGTCGTTCTGCATGACCGCCTTGCCCAGGGCGATCTGGTCGGCGGGCGTGGAGACGGTGGTGGCGTCGAGACCGCTCGGGTCCGTGTAGACCGAGTTCGTCATCCCGAGGTCCTTCGCCGCCGCGTTCATCTTCTCGACGAACGCCTTCTCGGTGGTGGCGTCCCAGCGGGCGAGCAGGCGCGCCACGTTGTTCCCGGAGGGGATCATCAGGAGCTGGAGCATCTGGCGCTCGGTGTACTTCTGCCCCTCCTTGATCGGGGCCGTCGACTCGTCCGACCGGTTCGCCTCCTCGCCGGCCTTCGCGTCCACCACGATCTGTTCACCGTTCTGCTTGCCGGTGATCGGGTGGCCCTTGAGGATCACGTACGCCGTCATGATCTTGGCGACGCTCGCGATCGGCGCGGACTTCTCCTTGCCGTACGAGCCGATTGTGCCGACACCCTCGACCTCGACGGCGCCCTGGCCTTCCTCCGGCCACGGCATGTCCAGCTTCTCGCCGCCGAAGGTGTAGGTGGGGTCGGCCGAGAGCGTGAGAACGGGCTCGGGAAGCGGCCGGACCGCCTGCGCGATCGCAAAGACGACCAGGGCCAGCAGGACCAGCGGGGTCCAGATCTTGACCCGCCGGACCGCGGTGCGGACGGGGGTCTCCGGGGGTGGCGGAGTGTTGGTCAGCTCCGCGAGCAGGTCGAGCGGCGGCTTGGGCGGCATGGGCTGCTGCCTGGTCCGCTCGGCCTCCGTGAGCCCGGGCACCGGGGCCGCCGGGGCTTCGGTGCCGGAGGTGGTCTCCGGGGTGACCGCCGGGCCGGCGGCCGGCGGCAGGGAGGAGCCCGGCTTCCGGGGAGGCTTCACGTCGTCCGACCGCAGCGGTACGAACGTGCTTGTGCGCTCGGCGGGGGTCTCCGGGGCCGGCCGCGTCCGCTTGCCCGCCGGCGGAAGCTTCAGCGCGGTCGTCGGCTGGTCGACCCGGTCCGGGCGGAGGGCCTTGAAGGCCGTCGTCGGCTGATCCACCTTCCGCTCGGCACCGGCGGTCCCGGCACCGGCGGTCCCGGCACCGGCGGTCCCTGCGCCGACCTCGGCGGAGTCGTCGGACCCGGCGGACCCGGCGGACTCGTCGGACTCGTCGCCGGTCGCGACGGAGGTCTCGCTGCGGGTCTTCGGCACACGAAGGGCGGTCGTGGCATCGGCCGTCCTCGGCCCCTCGGCACCGTCTACCGGGACTGCCGCCGCGTCCTCGTCCGCGTCGGCCGGTGCGGCGTCCTCGTCCTCGTCCGCACCGGCTCGCGGGCCGGCGTCCTTCTCGTCGTCCTCGTCCGCGACCCAGGCCGCGACGGCTGCCCGCAGGCGGGCGTCGGTCGGTGTGGCCTGCGAGCCGCCGCCGTCGGCGTCCTCGGCGGACCCCTTGCCGGTGCCGGCTTCCGACTCCGCGTCGGTGTCGGTGCCCGACTCGGCCTCGGTCACGCCGTCCGCCTTCGGCAGTTCGGCCGTGGCACCCGCCTCGTCCGCGGACCCGCGGCCACCGCCGGTCCCGGGACGGGACCCGGACGGGCGCTCGGAGCCGGCGTCGGCATGGGCATCGGCATCGGCATCGGAGCTGGAGTCGGCATCGGCATCGGCATCACGCTGCGCCTGGGTCCGTCCCTCCGTGCCGGCCTCGGATCCCGCGGCGGCCTCAGGCCGTCCCCCGGCCGGCGAGGCGTCGGCCGGC
>NZ_JBEXWB010000424.1:0-4760 GCF_040629645.1 Streptomyces sp. NPDC005899
CGCAACCGCGGCACGGCAGGAAGAAGGCCGGTCGCCCGTCCGGGAGCCGAGAGGGCGCGCCCCGGCAGCCGGGTGGGCGCCTCGGCGGCCGGGTGGGCACGCCCTGCCGTGCGCGGAGCCGGAAGCGGACGCCGGACACGGAGGGCCCCGTGACCGGCTGGGTCAGCTTCCGGCGAGTTCCCGGGCGGTGGCCATGTCACTGAAGGGCAGGAGCCGGTCGCCGACGATCTGGAAGGGCTCGCTGCCCTTGCCCGCGATGAGGACGATGTCCTTCGGGCCCGCCGCGGACAGGGCGAAGCGGATGGCCTCCCGACGGTCGGCGAAACGCTCGAACGGGGTACCGGTCGCCTCGATACCGGGCGCTACCTGGTCCAGGATGGCTCCGGGATCCTCGCCGCGCGGGTTGTCCGAGGTGAGCACGCACAGATCGGAGTGGGTACCGGCGATGGTCCCCATCTCCGCCCGCTTGGTGGTGTCCCTGTCCCCACCGCAACCGAACACGGTGACGACCCTGGCCGGGGCGAAGCCCCGGATGGTGCTCAGCACCTTGTTCAAGGAGTCGGGGGAATGGGCGTAGTCCACGATCACGGATGTGCCCTCCGCCGTCACGAAACGTTCGAACCGGCCGGGGATCTGCGGCATCCTTTCGAGCGCGGCGACCAGCCCGGTCAGACCGTGCCCCAGCACGTGGCAGGCCGCGACCGCCGCAAGCGCGTTGGCGACCGAGAACCTGCCCGGCGAGGGGATGGCCGCCGGGTACGCCCGGCCGTCGTGGAGCAGGGTGAAACGGGTGCCCTCGGCATCGACGGTCAGATCGACGGCCCGGTAGTCGGCCGCGGTGTCGAGGGCGTACGTGGTCACCGAACCGGGCATCAACGCCGGGACGAGCGCACCCACCGGGTCGTCGGCATTGACCACGGCGTGCCGGCACAGCCCTTGGAAGAGCCGGAGTTTGGCGTCCCGGTAGTTCTCCATCGTGCCGTGGTCGTCCAGGTGGTCCTGGCTGAGGTTGGTGAAGATCCCGACGTCGACGAACGTACGGTCCACCCTGTGGGTCAGCAGGCCCATGGACGTGGCCTCCAGGACGACGCTGCCCACACCGCGGTCCCGCATGCACCCCAACAGGTACTGCAGGTCAGGGGATTCGGGTGTGCTCAGCGCCGACCGGGGCATCGGGATCAGCTCGTCACCGATCCGGCTGCCGGCCGTGCCGATGACGCCCGTCGTCGCGCCCTCGGAGATCCGCAGGACGGATTCCACCATGTAGGAGACGGAGGTCTTCCCGTTGGTGCCGGTGATCGCCACCACGTCCATCTGGCGCCCCGGCTCCCCGTAGTAGCGGGAGGCCAGGACTGCGGCCGCCGTGCGCGTGTCCGGCACCCGCACGACGCAGACGTCCGCCGGCCCCGCGGGCAGGTCGCAGTTCTCGTCCACGACGACCGCGGCCGCCCCCCTGGCGAGCGCCGGGGCCACGGCGCCGGGGCCGCCCTCCCCGTGCCCGGGAACGGCGACGAACAACGCTCCCGGCAGGACCCGGTCCACGTCGAAGGTCGTCCCCGCGGTGACGGACGTCGACTCCGGATCCCCGCGGAGGATCCGGTGGTCCAGCCCGGCCAGCAACCCGCTCAGCTTCACGATGGTCCCTTCGGAGGTGGCTCGGCCGTGATGCGGCGTCGCCGGGGCGCGGCGACGGCGGTGTACCGAAGCTGCGGTGGAGACGTGGAACCCGTGCGATGCGTCGATACGCGCGGCGGAACGAGGGGCCGAGGCCCGGTCGGGGAAGGCTGCGAACGAGGGTGCGGCCCGGCCCGGGACGGCTGTGGGCCGCTAGCCGTGCCCGTGCGGCGCGGTGCGGCAACTCGCGGACGCGCCGGTGGCAGCCCTGTCCGGGCGCTTCCCTGCGGAGACGGCACGATCCATGGGCCGAGTGTACGTCCGTCCAGGTGGTGCGGATTCCGCTTGACGGTGCGGTCGGGGCCGGGGTCCGCTCGCCGATCCCTCCCAGCTGCCGATCACCCAGGGGTGAGCCACGCCCTGCTCCCCTCGTCGAGGTGCCGTTACGGACGCGGGAGGCGGACGGAAGGAGGCGGACGGGAAGGCGGACGCCACACCGGGCAGCAGGTGACCGACACGGGGCGGGACACACGTGACCGGCACTCCGGTCCAGCCTCTTCCGCACGCCGCGACCCGCCGGGAAGGGCTTCCGTTGCGCCCCTCGCGGGACCGGAGTGGAATTGCGGGCGGGACGTGGAAGGCATCCGGCGGACGGCAAGCGCGAGGAAGCGGGCGATGCGGGAACTTCGGGGCGGACGCCTGTGGTCCTGGGGCAGGTGACACGTAGGCCGGCTGAACACTCCGCCTCCGCGCCCCGTACCCCGGACCGGTCCTCCGCACCGGCCCGCCCGTCCGGTCTCCACCCGTCCCCCCTCCGCTTTCCGCCCCTCCCCCACTCCACCGTCCGCCCCGAACAGACTGCAGGAGCACACACATGAGCGGCACTGCGCAGATCGGCGTCACTGGCCTGGCGGTCATGGGCCGCAATCTCGCCCGCAACTTCGCCCGCAACGGCTTCACCGTCGCCGTGCACAACCGCACCACCGCGAGGACCGACGCCCTGGTCGAGGAGTTCGCGGGCGAGGGGACGTTCGTGGCCGCACACACGCCCGAGGAGTTCGTCGCCGCTCTGGAACGCCCCCGGCGCCTCGTGGTCATGGTGAAGGCCGGGGAGCCGACCGACGCCGTGATCAGCGAGTTCGCGCCCCTCCTGGAGGAGGGCGACCTCATCATCGACGGCGGCAACGCCCACTTCGAGGACACCCGGCGCCGGGAGAGGGACCTGCGCGAGCGCGGGATCCACTTCGTCGGGGTGGGCATCTCGGGCGGCGAGGAGGGAGCGCTGAACGGGCCGAGCATCATGCCGGGCGGCTCCGAGGAGTCCTACGCCTCGCTGGGCCCGATGCTGGAGAGGATCGCCGCCGAGGCCGAGGACGGGACGCCCTGCACCACGCACGTCGGGCCGGACGCCGCCGGTCACTTCGTGAAGATGGTCCACAACGGCATCGAGTACGCCGACATGCAGCTCATCGCCGAGGCGTACCACCTGCTGCGGGCCGTCGCCGGCTACTCCCCCGCACAGATCGCCGAGACCTTCCGCGACTGGAACACCGGGCGGCTGGACTCCTACCTCATCGAGATCACGGCCGAGGTGCTCGCCCACACCGACGCGGCCACCGGCTCCCCGTTCGTCGACGTCGTGCAGGACCGGGCGGAGCAGAAGGGCACCGGCCGCTGGACGGTACAGATCGCGCTCGACCTGGGCGTACCGGTGTCCGGCATCGCCGAGGCGGTCTTCGCACGCTCCCTGTCCGGGCACGCCGACCTGCGCGACGCGGCCCACGGCCTGCCGGGGCCGTCGGCCTCTCCACTGGGCGAGGAGGAGGCGGCGGCCTTCGCCGCCCGCGTGGAGCAGGCCCTGTACGCGTCGAAGATCGTGTCCTACACGCAGGGGTTCCACCAGATCAGGGCGGGCAGCGAGGCGTACGGCTGGGACATCGACCTGGGGGCGGTCGCGGCGATCTGGCGGGCGGGGTGCATCATCCGCGCGGCCTTCCTGGACCGGATCCGTGCGGCCTACGACAGCCGTCCCGACCTGCTGAGCCTGCTCTCCGACCAGCGGTTCGCGGAGGAGATCGGCGCCGCGCAGGACGACTGGCGTGCGGTGATCGCCGAGGCCGTACGGCAGGGGGTGCCCACTCCCGGCTTCGCCGCTGCCCTCTCGTACTACGACGGGCTGCGCGCCGACCGGCTGCCCGCGGCGCTCACCCAGGGCCAGCGCGACTTCTTCGGCGCACACACCTACCGGCGCACGGACCGGGAGGGCTCGTTCCACACGGTGTGGGGCGGTGACCGGTCGGAGGTCTCCGCCGGCTGACCGGCCGTGCCTCGTATGCTCGGCCCGTGACCACCAGCCCACCCACCGGTGACGCGGCGGCCGGGGCCACGCTCCGCCGCCTGCTGGCCTACGACGACGCCGGAACGCTCCGGTTGCTGCTCGCTCCGGGCGGACCGGACGTGGCGGTCCGGGGCGTCCTCTTCGGCGACGAGGTGGCCGGGTCGGGCGCCGAAGCGATGGTCGTGCTGGCCGTCGGGCCGCCCGCCGCCTCCGGCCGGGCCGCCGCGGTCGTGCGTGAGGCGGCCCGGCGGGGCGCCTGCGCCGTGGTGCTGCGGGACACGGAGGGCGCGCCCCCGGCGCCGGAGGTGCTGGCGGCGGCCGAGGAGTCGGGGATCGCGTTGCTGGCCCGGGCGGCGTGGACCGACTGGAGTGACACGGCCGCGTTGCTGCGCTCCGCGCTGGCACTCGCCGACGCGGGGAGCCTCGCCGAGGAGGGCGCCCGGCCGTTCGGCGACACCCTGGACGACGGCCTGGACGCGCTGGCCTCGGCGATCGCCGCGTACACGGGCGGCTCGATCACCATCGAGGACACCTCGTTCCGGGTGCTTGCCCACTCCGCGACCCTGCCGGGGGCGGACGGGGTGCGCCGGTCCACGATCCTGGGCGGACGGGTGCCGCAGTGGCGGATCGCCGAACTGCGGCGCAGTGGGGTGCTGCGGGCGCTGTGGACCTCGAAGGACGTGATCATCCGCCCCGCCGACGGTGACAGCGCCGAGCGTCTCGTCATCGCCGTCCGCGACGGGCCGGAGGTGCTGGGCTCCATCTGGGCCGCGGCGGACGGCCGCAGCCTCTCGCCGCACGCGGCGGA
>NZ_JBEXWB010000425.1:0-4749 GCF_040629645.1 Streptomyces sp. NPDC005899
GCGGTAATACGTAGGGCGCAAGCGTTGTCCGGAATTATTGGGCGTAAAGAGCTCGTAGGCGGCTTGTCACCCGCCCCTCGGCCGGGCGGCCGCGCCGTCAGCCGGCGGCCAGGTGGGGTGCCAGAACCGGCACGGTCGCGGTGGCGGAGGCGAAGAACAGAGCGACGCCCACCGCTCCGGGGTCCGGAACGCCGGTCGCCCGCTCGCCCAGGTAGCTCGCCCGGCCCATGCGTGCCGCCTGCGAGGCGGTGGCCCGCACACCCTCCCACGCCCCTTCCGCAGCCGTGGCCAGAGCGGTGGTGGGCGGTGCGCCCTGGGACGCCCGCAGCGCCGCGGCGGCGGGAGCCAGCGCGTCGACCAGCGTCTTGTCCCCGGGGGCGGCGTCGCCCACCCTGCGGATGGCGGCCAGCCCCTGTGCCGCGCCTTCGGCGAGCGCGGCCGTCGTCAGCCCCTGGCCCGGGCCGGCGGCCCGGGCCAGCGCCTGGAACAGCAGCCCGAACAGCGGGCCACTGGTACCACCGATCTCGTCGAGGAAGGCCGTGGCCATGGCATCCAGGATCTCGGCGGGGCCGGTCGTTCCCTCCGTCCGGTCGATCAGCCGACCCGCGGCCGTGACACCGGCGGCCAGGTTGGCGCCGAAGTCGCCGTCCCCGGCCAGTTGGTCCAGGGAGGTCAGCTCGGCTTCTGTGGCGTACACCGAATCGGCGAAGCGGCGCGCCCAGTCGCGGGTCTGCGTACCGTCGAGAGCGTTCGCACCGTCGACAACGTTGCTCGTCATGGACCCTCCTCGTGCTTCGTCGCCGGCCCCCCGCAGCGCACCCGCCGGCCGCTCACCATCGCAGGGCGGGGGTGCGCACCGGCGCGTCGTAGTAGTCCAGCGTGGCCTGGTCGGCGGCCATGAGAGTGAGGGAGAAGCCCCGCATGTCCAGTGCCGTGACGTAGTCCCCGACCAGATGCCGGGCGAGCCGCACCTGACGTCCGTCGAGCACCCGGCCCAGCTCTCCGAAGATCCCGTACAGCTCCAGGGCGGTGACCGATCCGAGACCGTTGACGAGGGCCACCACGGACTCCTCGGGCCCCGGCCGCAACGCGTCCAGCAGGGCCCCGGTCATGTCCTCCACCAAGTCGCGCACCCGCCCCTGGCTCCGGGTCCGGTCGGCGCGTTCCCCGTGGATACCCACGCCGTACTCCAGTTCGCCGGGCGGCAGCACGAACGCGGGCTCGCCGGTGGCCGGCATGTGGTGGGCGGCGGAGGCGGTGGCGAGCGTGCGGCATCTGCCCGCCAGGGCGGTGCCCAGCTCCGCCAGCCGCTCGCGCCCCATCCCGGAGTCCGCAGCGCCGCCGAGGACCTTCTCCACCAGCACCGTGGCACCGGTACCGCGGCGGCCGGCGGCGATGCCCTCGGAGTCGGTGGCGAGGTCGTCGTCGACGAGGACCCTCGAGCAGGCGATCCCCGCGTCGGCGAGCCGTTCGGCCGCGATACCGAAGTTGATCCGGTCGCCCGTGTAGTTCTTGACTATGTGCAGCACGCCTTCCGGCCCGGCCACCGCGAGGGAGGCCCGGTGGATCTGCCGGTTGTGCGGGGACGCGAACACCCTCCCGGGGCAGGCGGCGTCCAGCATGCCCGCGCCGACGTATCCGGCGTGCAGGGGTTCGTGTCCGGACCCACCGCCCGACAGCAGGCCCACCCGCCGCGCCGGAGCGGTGTGCCGGGCGGTCACGTAACCGTCGGCGGGGTCGTACCGCACGAGGTCCGCGTGCGCCCGGGCGAAACCGGACAGCGCGTCGGAGACGAGTTCACCGGCGCCGTTCTCGAAGTACCTGGCCATACGCCGCACCCATTCCGTCCCGGCCGCGAGGCCGGACGAGTCGACCTCCGGACGAGACCTCCATGGTGGGGGTAACAGCCCGCATGCGGCAACTCGCGCTGCGTGCGGACCCGGGCCGTACCCCGCTTTCCCCACCGTTCACACCGGCGCACGTCGCCTTACGCCCCCGTGCGGGGACGGCCCTTTCCCTGCGCGGTGGAGCCGGCCCTCAGGGCCGGTGGGCGACCGGGCGCGAGCGCGCCCGTACGGTGGCCGGACCGGTCGGCGTGCGGGACCCGGCGCCCTCGGCGGGGCGCCGGGTCGGCGCGCTCCCCCGTCCGGTCAGCTCCGCCACCAGTCGTCGAGCGGGCTGACGGGCACGGTGCGCTTGTGCCGGGTCGCGAGGTAGCCCGACTCCACCTTCGCCGCCACCTCCTCGGTGACCTCGGCGCCTTCGAGGTAGTCGTCGATCTCGGCGTACGTCAGGCCGAGGGCCACCTCGTCGGGCAGTGCGGGCCGGTCGTCCTCGAGGTCGGCCGTCGGCACCTTCTCCCAGGTGCTGGCCGGTGCGCCCAGCTGGCGCAGCAGAGCGGCACCCTGCCGCTTGGTCAGCCCGGTCAGCGGGGTGACGTCGACACCACCGTCGCCGTACTTGGTGAAGAAACCGGTCACGGCCTCGGCCGCGTGGTCGGTGCCCACGACGAGCAGGCCCAGCTGTCCGGCGATCGAGTACTGGATCACCATGCGTTCACGGGCCTTGATGTTGCCGCGCACGAAGTCCCGCAACGCGGGCTCCCCGCCCAGCAGCTCCCGCAGGCCGCGTGCCGACTCGGTGGCGACGGCGTCCGAGCTCGGCTTGACGTTCACCGCGACGGAGCTGTCGGGCCGGATGAAGTCCAGCGCGACCTGCGCGTCGTGCTCGTCCGCCTGCACGCCGTAGGGCAGCCGCACCGCGACGAAAGTGGCCTCGTGCCCGTCGGCCCGGAGTTCCTCGGCCGCGAGCTGGCACAGCCGGCCGGCCAGCGTGCTGTCCTGGCCGCCGCTGATGCCGAGTACGAAGCCCTTGGCCGGGGTCGACCGCAGATAGTCCTTGAGGAAGTCGACCCGTTGCCGGATCTCCGCCTCGGGGTCGATGGTCGCCTTGGCGCCGAGCTCGGCGAGGATCTGCTCCCTTGGATTCACCATCCGTCCACTCTAATGGCGGTGAACACACACCGGTGGAGGCGGGGTCCGGGCCGGTGGCGGGCGCCGCCCGCCACCGGACTGCGGCGGGACGGGCTGCCCGGCCCTGGGTACAGTCGGGCACGGATCACCGAGCGAGGAGGAGGACGGCCGGACATGGCGGTGGACGCCCTCGACACCCGCATCCTGCGCCTGCTCATCGAGCAGCCGCGCACCAGCGTGCGCGAGTACGCGCGCATCCTGGGTGTGGCCCGCGGCACTCTGCAGGCCCGGCTGGACCGGCTCGAACGCGACGGTGTGATCACCGGGACCGGACCGTCCCTGTCCCCCGCCGCCCTCGGCCATCCGGTGCTCGCCTTCGTGCACCTGGAGGTGACCCAGGGGCATCTGGAGGAGGTGGGTGAGGCCCTCGCGGAAGTCCCCGAGATCATCGAGGCGTTCTCCACCACGGGCGGCGGCGATCTCCTCACACGGGTCGTGGCGCGCGACAACGGCCACCTGGAGGACGTGATCCAGCAGCTGATCCAGCTGCCGGGCGTGGTGAGGACACGGACCGAGGTGGCCCTGCGCGAACGCGTCGCCCACCGGGTCCTGCCACTGGTGGAAGCAGTGGGGCGGGCGACGGGCGGCGGCGCCGGCTGACCACCCCCGGAAGGGGAGGCCGAGTTCGAGGCGCCCGCGGGCCGGATCGGCTCGGCGTGGCCGAACGCCGCCCCTCAACACCCGTGTCAGGCAGGGCACATGGCCTGAACCGAACCCGCGGCGGCCGGGCGGGCGAGGTGAGGTCCCGCGGACGGATATCCTGATCATGCCGCGTGCCCCACGCACCGAACCGGGCCCACGCGCCCGACCGGGTCGCCGCCGCGGCAGTCGGAGCGGGCCACAGTTCGAGATTGGTGTGCACAGGTGCTGGTAGCTGGACGGTACCGGTTGATATCCCCCATCGGCCGTGGCGGCATGGGTGAGGTGTGGCGCGCGACGGACGAAGTGCTCGGCCGCGCCGTGGCCGTGAAGCTGCTGCTGGGTGATCACGCCGATGCCTCGTCGACCGCGCGTTTCCGCCTGGAGGCGCAGACAGCCGCGCGCCTGAGCCACCCTCACCTGGTGGCCGTCTTCGACTTCGGCTCCTGGGAGGACCGCTTCTTCCTGGTGATGGAGTTGGTCGAGGGCCGCAGCCTCGGGGACCTGCTGGAGACCGAGGAGCAGATCCGGCCGGAACAGGTGGCCCGTATCGCCGGCGAGGCGGCCGCCGGCCTGGCCGCGGCACACCGCCAGGGCATCGTCCACCGCGACATCAAGCCCGGAAACCTGATGCTGGACGCCGACGGGTCCGTGAAGATCGGCGACTTCGGCATCGCCCAGTTCGTCGACGATCCGTCGACGGCCCTGACGACGGCCGGGCACATCGTCGGCACGAGTCTGTACCTGGCTCCCGAGCGGGCGCTCGGCCGCACCGCCGACTCCGCGTCGGACATGTACTCACTGGGCTGCGTCATCTACCAACTGCTGGTGGGGCAGCCGCCGTTCCGCTCGGACACGGCGACGGCGACGCTCTACCAGCACGTGGACACCCCGCCGGTGCCGGTCAGACAGCGCGGGGTCGACGTCTCCCCCGCCTTCGACTCCTACCTGCTGGGCCTGCTGGCGAAGCGGCCCGAGGACCGGCCGAGCGCGCAGCAGGTGTCGGACTGGTTCCGCACCGACGCCTGGCGCGGACGTCCGGAGCCGATGCCGCACCACCTGCCCGCCCCGCACCACC
>NZ_JBEXWB010000426.1:0-4714 GCF_040629645.1 Streptomyces sp. NPDC005899
GGGCCCGGGGGCGCCGGCCCCGGGCCCGGCCGGTGAGTGCGCCGCGAGAACCGCGGCGGACACGTCCAGCGGGAGGGCTAATCCGCCGTCTCCCCGGAGAGCGCCGCGTACGCCCCCAGCAGGAACCGCCGCACCGCCGCCGCCTCCCGGTCGTCGAAGGTCCGCAGCAGCTGCGCCATCCCGGCCAGGGTGGGCCCGAAGAACGCCTGCCCCAGCTCCACGGCCCGCGCGTCCACCGTCAGCAGGACCTGGCGGCGGTCCCGCTCGTCGCGACTGCGGGTGACGTGGCCGAGGCGCTCCAGCCGGTCGATGAGCGCCGTGGTGCCCGCGCTGTTGAGGCCGAGCCGCGTGCCCAGCCGGCCGGCGGTCGCGGGCGTGCCCGCCCGCGCGTCGTCGAGCAGGCAGATCAACGCCCGCACGTCCGTGGGGTGCATCCCGTGCCGGGCCGCGAACTCCGCCTGCCTCAGGCCGAACTCAACCGTCACCCGGCGCAGCAGGTGAACGGTCTCCATCTCCGTGCCCCGGTCCGCCGGTGATCCGGCCGCTGTGCTCATGGCCCTCACATTACCTCGCTCAGCGAGATAATCTGAGGGCGGGAGGCACTCATGCGATCACCGGATTCCGAAGCCCTGCACGCGTTCCACGCGGCCTACGACGAGGTCGTGGCCGGCCACTGGCCCGCCACGACCACCTGGACCGACATCCCGGGCCCCTACGGCACCACCCGCGTCAACAGCTGCGGCCCCGAGGACGCCCCGCCGCTGATCCTGCTGCCCGGCGGAGGGGCCACCTCCACCGTGTGGTTCGCCCAGGCGGCCCGCCTCGCCCGCACCCACCGCGTCCACGCCGTCGACCTCGTCGGCGACCCCGGCCGCAGCACTGTGGGGGAGCGCCCGCTCCGCACGGCGGCCGACCTCGACGCCTGGCTCGACGGTGTGCTGGACGCGCTGGGCGCGGAGCGCACGTCCCTCTGCGGCCACTCCTACGGCGCCTGGATCGCCCTGCGGTACGCCCTGCACGCTCCGCGGCGGATCGCGCGGCTGGTGCTCGTGGACCCGACCCTG
The DNA here is from genome assembly GCF_040629645.1 of Streptomyces sp. NPDC005899. NCBI lineage: Bacteria > Bacillati > Actinomycetota > Actinomycetes > Kitasatosporales > Streptomycetaceae > Streptomyces > Streptomyces sp. NPDC005899. The sequence goes on from NZ_JBEXWB010000426.1 coordinate 1,065, forward strand.
TGTTTCGCGGGTTTCCACCCCGGCTACCTGCTGCACGCCCTGCCGATGCTGATCCGCCCGACGGTGGGACGGACCCGCGCCTTCCTGGCCTGGGAGACGGGCGGCGCGGAACTGGACCCCGCCTGGACGCGCCTGCGGGAGGCCGCCGTGCACGTCCCCACGGCCCGCCCGGTGACCGGCCCCCGTCCCTCGTCCGAGGCCCTGCGGGGTCTCGACGTCCCCACGCTGGTCCTGACGGCCGGGCGCAGCCGTGCCCACGATCCCGCCCGGGTCGCCGCGGCGGCGGCCCGGCTGCTCCCCGACGCCGAGACGCGGACGCTCCCGGACGCCACCCACCACTCACTGCCGCTGCACGCCCCCGAGGCGGAGGAACTGGGCCGCGCCGTGGAGGACTTCCTCACCGCCCCAGCGCGTCCCGCACCGCCTCGTCCGTCCGGGCCACCACGGCGCTCCCGTCCTGGGCGGTGATGATCGGACGCTGGATCAGCTTCGGGTGCTCCGCCAGCGCCGCGACCCACCGCTCCCGCGCACCGGCGTCCCTGGGCCACTGCCCGACCCCCAGCTCCTTCGCCTCGGCCTCCTGGGTGCGGGTGATGTCCCACGGTTCGAGCCCCAGCCGGTCCAGCACGGTGCGGATCTCGCCGGCCGACGGCACGTCCTCCAGGTAGCGGCGGACGGTGTACTCGGCGCCCTCGGCATCGAGCAGATCCACCGCGCTGCGGCACTTCGAGCAAGCGGGATTGATCCAGATCTCCATGGGGCCCAGGGTACGGGAGTGGCCCGTCAAATGGCCTCTGGCCAGGGGCGATTGTCAGTGGTGGGCGGTAAAATGGGATTAGTTCGTGAGGGTTCCACCACCGTGCCAGGAGGTTGCCGATGGCCGTTGCCACAGTCACGACCGAGCCGCTCCACAAGCCCCTGCCCAAGAAGCCGCTCCCCGCGGGCCGGCCCCGCGAGTGGTACGTCTCCCACAACCGCCGCCTCAAGGCCATGCGCCTGGCGATCGCCCTGCTCGACACGGGCGTCTACCACCCGTCCACCGCCGACAACGACAGGATCCGCGCGACAGCGGACCGCCTCGCCATCCATCCGCCGTCCGACACCACCTGCCGCATGGTCAGGGCCCTGATCCGGTACGGCCGCTGACGACGCCCGCCCGTGTCCCCCGCAGCCGCCGGCGGCACGGGCCGGCCCCGGTTCCACGGCCGCGCCGCCTCCCCGGCGCCCGGGCCGTACACCAGGGGACAACGGCGAAGGGCCGCCGCCCCACGGTGGGGACAGCGGCCCTCGGCCGGCGCAGGGGAACTCGTGCTCCCGGAACGCCTAGAGGTCGAAGTAGAGCTCGAACTCGTGCGGGTGCGGGCGCAGCTGGATCGGGGCGATCTCGTTGGTGCGCTTGTAGTCGATCCACGTCTCGATCAGGTCGGGCGTGAAGACGCCACCGGCCTGGAGGTACTCGTGGTCCTGCTCCAGGGCGTCGAGGACGGCCGGGAGGGAGGTCGGGACCTGCTGGACGCCCGCGTGCTCCTCGGGGGCCAGCTCGTAGAGGTCCTTGTCGATCGGCTCCGGCGGCTCGATCTTGTTCTTCACACCGTCCAGGCCGGCCATCAGCAGGGCCGAGAACGCCAGGTACGGGTTGGACGACGGGTCCGGGGCACGGAACTCGACGCGCTTCGCCTTCGGGTTGGAGCCCGTGATCGGGATGCGCATCGCGGCGGAGCGGTTGCGCTGCGAGTACACCATGTTGACCGGCGCCTCGAAGCCCGGGACCAGGCGGTGGTAGGAGTTCACCGTCGGGTTGGTGAAGGCGAGCAGCGACGGGGCGTGCTTGAGGATGCCGCCGATGTAGTAGCGCGCCATGTCCGAGAGGCCCGCGTAGCCCTGCTCGTCGTAGAACAGCGGGGAGCCGCCCGACCACAGCGACTGGTGGACGTGCATGCCCGAGCCGTTGTCACCGAAGATCGGCTTCGGCATGAAGGTCGCGGTCTTGCCGTTGCGCCAGGCGACGTTCTTCACGATGTACTTGAAGAGCATCAGGTCGTCGGCCGCGGCGAGCAGCGTGTTGAACTTGTAGTTGATCTCGGCCTGGCCGGCGGTGCCGACCTCGTGGTGCTGGCGCTCGACCTGGAGGCCGTTCTTGTCCAGCTCCATGGAGATCTCGGCGCGCAGGTCGGCGAAGTGGTCGACCGGCGGGGTCGGGAAGTAGCCGCCCTTGTAGCGGACCTTGTAACCCCGGTTGTTCTCGACCGCACCGGTGTTCCAGGCGCCGGCCTCGGAGTCGATGTGGTAGAAGCTCTCGTTCGCCGACGTCTGGAAGCGGACGTTGTCGAACACGTAGAACTCGGCCTCGGGGCCGAAGTAGGCGGTGTCGGCGATACCCGTCGACGCGAGGTACGCCTCCGCCTTCTTGGCCACGTTCCGCGGGTCACGGCTGTACTGCTCGCCGGTGATCGGGTCGTGGATGAAGAAGTTGACGTTGACCGTCTTGTCGCGGCGGAAGGGATCGACACGGGCCGTCGACAGGTCGGCACGGAGCGCCATGTCGGACTCGTGGATGGCCTGGAAGCCGCGGATCGACGAGCCGTCGAAAGCCAGTTCCTCGGCCGGGTCGAAGGTCGCTGCGGGGATCGTGAAGTGCTGCATCACACCCGGCAGGTCGCAGAACCGGACGTCGATGAACTTGACGTCGTTGTCGGCGATGTACTTCTGAACTTCGTCGGCGTTCTGGAACATCCAACTCCTCCTACTCCCGACCCGGGAAAGGGCGGGGTTGCAGCTCATTGTGCGGCCAGTGCGGTGGCACACGCTGGCCCCGACCATAGGCAGGGCGGATTTCTCCGGCGTGACCCGTTTGTTTCGCCCAAGTTAACCAGGCGGGGGGCGGGGGGTGCCTCAGCGACGTGTCCGGTGCCCCGCCCGCCCGGGCACAAACACGGGCGCAGTACCGTGGACGGGTGGACAACAGGCAAGCAATCGGATCGTGGCTCTCGGGCCCGCGCGCGGCGGCCGAGGACATGGGCGCCGACTTCGGTCACCGGGGCCGGCGCCTCGGCCTGCCCCAGGAGGGCCCGGGATCGGTGGCCCCGGTCGGGCGGCGCTTCGGGGCCCTCTTCATCGACTGGGCCGCCTGCATGCTGATCGCATACGGGCTGATCGCTCGCGGTGACCAGCAGTCGGCCGGGAACTGGGCGCTCGGCGTCTTCCTCGTGCTCAGCCTGCTCACGGTCGGAACCATCGGCTCCACCCCGGGCAAGCGGATCATGGGCCTGCGGGTCGTCGCCGAGGACGGCGGCCGGCTCGGTGCCGTGCGGGTCGTCCTGCGCACCGTGCTGCTGCTCCTGGTGATCCCGGCCCTGGTCTGGGACCGCGACACCCGCGGCCTCCACGACCGGCTGGCCCGCGCCGTCCAGGTGCGTATCTGAGGGACGCGGAGGCGTCCTGTCCGTGGACGTGTGCGCATCACGGGCCGACCGGGTTTCCGGACGTGCCCGATCCGCCGACCGTGTCCGCATCGTGGGCGGTCCGGCCCGCCCCGGACGTCCGTATCGTGGGCACATTCCCCCGGCGTGGCTCCCGGGTCCGGGTGCCGCGGCGACGGACGCGCCTGGGGCGACGGACGCCGGGGCGCGCGCGCCGGACGCGAACACGGC
>NZ_JBEXWB010000427.1:0-4642 GCF_040629645.1 Streptomyces sp. NPDC005899
CGATCCAGCCGAAGTGGTAGGCCGCGACGGTGTCCATGGGCGGCGCCAGCCGGTCCACGGCAGCTCGCAGCACCGGCGCTGACAGGGCCCTCCCGTCCACGCCCCACTGGTCGAAGGAGTCGATGTTCCAGACGGCGCCCTGGACGAAGACCTTGTGCTCGTACAGCGCGATGAGCTGGCCGAGCACCGACGGGGTGAGACGCTCCGCGAGGATCGTGGTCGTCGGGTGGTTGCCCCGGAAGGTCTTGTGCGGGACGAGCTCCTCGGGGACGCCCTCCGCGCGGACCTCCTCGGGGGTCCTGCCGAAGGCGAGTGCCTGCGTCTGGGCGAAGAAGTTCGCCATCAGCAGGTCGTGCTGGGCGATCAGCCCGGGCAGCAGGTCGTGGACGGGCGAGGCGAATCCGATGAAGTCGGCCGGGATGACCTTGGTGCCCTGGTGGATCAGCTGGTAGTAGGCGTGCTGCCCGTTGGTGCCGGGGGTGCCCCAGACCACCGGGCCCGTCTCCCACTCCACCGGATTGCCGTCCCTGTCCACGGACTTGCCGTTGGACTCCATGTCCAGCTGCTGGAGGTACGCGGTGAACTTGGACAGGTAGTGGCTGTAGGGCAGCACCGCGTGCGACTGGGCGTCGAGGAACTGGCCGTACCAGATGCCCAGCAGGCCCAGCAGCAGCGGGGCGTTCTCCTCGGCGGGGGCGGTGCGGAAGTGCTCGTCGACGAGGTGGAAGCCGTCGAGCATCTCCCGGAACCGGTCCGGGCCGATGGCGATCATCAGCGACAGGCCGATCGCCGAGTCGTAGGAGTAGCGGCCGCCGACCCAGTCCCAGAACTCGAACATGTTGGCCGTGTCGATGCCGAAGTCGGCGACCTTCTCCGCGTTGGTGGACAGGGCCACGAAGTGCTTGGCGACCGCTTCCTGACCGGCCCTCAGCTCGGTCAGCAGCCAGTCGCGGGCGGAGGTGGCGTTGGTGATGGTCTCGATCGTCGTGAAGGTCTTGGACGCGACGATGAAGAGGGTCTCGGCCGGGTCCAGGTCCCGCACGGCCTCGTGGAGGTCGGCGCCGTCGACGTTCGACACGAAGCGGACGGTGAGCGAGCGGTCCGTGAAGGAGCGCAGCACCTCGTACGCCATGGCGGGTCCGAGGTCGGAGCCGCCGATGCCGATGTTCACGATGTTCTTGATGGGCCTGCCCGTGTGACCGGTCCACTCGCCCGCGCGGATCCGCTCGGAGAAGACGGCCATCCTGTCGAGGACGGCGTGGACGGCCGGCACCACGTTCTCGCCGTCGACCTCGACCACGGCGTCGCGCGGCGCGCGCAGCGCGGTGTGCAGGACGGCGCGGTCCTCGGTCGTGTTGATCTTCTCCCCGCGGAACATGGCGTCCCGCAGCCCGGCCACGTCCGTCGCGGCGGCGAGCTCGCGCAGCAGGCGCAGTGTCTCGTCGGTGACCAGGTGCTTGGAGTAGTCGATGTGGAGGTCGCCGACGCGGAGGGTGTACTGCTCCCCCCGGTCCGGCGCGTCCGCGAACAGCTGGCGCAGATGCGTCCGGCCGAGCTGCTCACGGTGCTTGCCGAGAGCCGTCCACTCGGGCATCTGGCTGAGCTTCGTTCGGCTTTGTGCGTTCATCCCGGAAATCGCCCACTTCTCTCGTACCTGCAACCTTCCCCGCTGCCCCTCCAACCTAATTGATCCGGAGGGCGCGGCGGGCCAACGGCGGGCCGGTGGACGGCATACGGACACCGGCCGGTCACCCGAGGGGTGACCGGCCGGTGAGAAGTCTCAGATCTCGCCGCGGAGTTTCGCGAGGGCCTCGGCGAGGATCGCCTCGCCGTCGGCGTCGCTGCGGCGCTCCCGCACGTACGCGAGGTGCGTCTTGTACGGCTCCGTGCGCGGGGGGTCCGGCGGGTTGTCCTGGTCCTGGCCGGCCGGGAAGCCGCACCGCGGGCAGTCCCAGGTCTCCGGTACCTGCGCGTCATGGGCGAAGCTCGGCTGCGTCTCGTGCCCGTTCGAGCACCAGAAGGAGATGCGGAGACGCGGCGCGGACTCGCCCCGCTCGGCCTCCCCCATCGGCCCCGCTCCGACCCGGCTTCCCCGGATCGCGTTGCCACTTGCCACGGTCGTAACTCCCTGCGTGATGGTGCTCGAAGATGCCCCAGTCTACGTAAGGCCCAACGCGCGTCCAGTGAAAGGAGTTACACCGTCACCGGGAATCGCGAACGACGGGTCAGCCGTCCAGCTTGATCAGCAGGGCGAGGACGACGATGCACGCGAACCAGGCCAGGCCGACCACGACGGTGATGCGGTCCAGGTTCCTCTCGGCGACCGAGGAGCCACCCACGGAGGACTGCATCCCGCCACCGAACATGTCGGAGAGGCCGCCGCCCTTTCCCTTGTGCATCAGCACCAGCAGCATCAGCAGCAGGCTGAAGACGATCAGGGCGATCTCGAACGCCAAAACCACGGCTGGTCCCTACTTTCCACAATTCCTGAGACTGCATGTACGAACAGCGGGGGCCCGGGGGGTAGACCCCCCTCGGCCCCCGCAAGGGTACGACGGATCCGCGCTACCGCATACTCACTGGTCGCGGAAGCGGACGATCTTGACGAACTCGTCGGCGTCGAGCGCGGCGCCGCCGATCAGGGCACCGTCCACGTCGGGCTGCGCCATGATGGCCGCGACGTTGCCCGACTTCACCGAGCCGCCGTACTGGATGCGGACGGCGTCGGCCAGCTCCGGGGAGTACAGCTCGGCGAGCCGGCCGCGGATCGCGCCGCAGACCTCCTGGGCGTCCTCCGGGGTGGCGACCTCGCCGGTCCCGATGGCCCAGACCGGCTCGTAGGCGATGACGACGGACTCGGCCTGCTCGGCCGGGATGTCCTTCAGGGCGCCGTCGAGCTGGGCGAGGGTGTGGGAGACCTGGTCGCCGGCCTTGCGGACGTCCAGTCCCTCACCGACGCAGAGGATCGGGGTCAGGCCGTGCTTGAACGCGGCCTTCACCTTGGCGTTGCAGATCTCGTCGTTCTCACCGTGGTACTGGCGGCGCTCGCTGTGGCCGACGGCCACGAACGTGCACTTCAGCTTGGCGAGCATGGGGCCGGAGATCTCACCGGTGTAGGCGCCGGAGTCCTGGGCCGAGATGTCCTGGGCGCCGTACTTGATCTTCAGCTTGTCGCCGTCGACCAGGGTCTGCACGGACCGCAGGTCCGTGAAGGGCGGCAGGACGGCGACCTCGACGGCGTCGTAGTCCTTGTCGGTGAGGGCGAAGGCGAGCTTCTGGACGTGCGCGATGGCCTCGAGGTGGTTGAGGTTCATCTTCCAGTTGCCCGCCATCAGCGGGGTGCGGGTGCTCATTGAGGTCAGTCCTCCAGTGCGGCGAGGCCGGGAAGCGTCTTGCCCTCGAGGTATTCGAGGCTGGCGCCGCCACCGGTCGAGATGTGGCCGAATGCGTTCTCGTCGAAGCCCAGGATCCGGACGGCGGCCGCGGAGTCCCCGCCGCCGACGACGCTGAAGGCCGGGGAGTCGAGGAGAGCCTGGGCGAGGGCCTTGGTGCCCTCGGCGTAGTCGGGATGCTCGAAGACACCCATGGGGCCGTTCCAGAAGACGGTGGCCGCGTCGGCGAGCTTCGCCGCGTACAGCTCGCGGGTCTCGGGGCCGATGTCCAGGCCCTCCTGATCGGCCGGGATGGCGTCGGCGGCGACCGTGGACGGATGGGCCGGGGCCTTGGTCTTCAGGTCGGGGAACTCGCCCGCGACCAGGACGTCGACGGGGAGCACGAACTCCACACCGAGTTCCTCGGCGCGCTTCAGGTACTCCCGGACCGCCGGGACCTGGTCCTCCTGGAGCAGCGAGGTGCCGACCTCGTGGCCCTTGGCCTTGAGGAAGGTGTACGCCATGCCGCCGCCGATCAGGATGCGGTCGGCCTTCTCCAGCAGGTGGTCGATGACTCCGAGCTTGTCGGAGACCTTCGCGCCGCCGAGGACCACGGCGTACGGGCGGGCGACGTCCTCGGTCAGCTTCTTCAGGACGCCGACCTCGGTGGCGATCAGGCCGCCGGCCGCGTGCGGGAGCCGCGCCGGGAGGTCGAAGACCGAGGCGTGCTTGCGGTGGACGGCGCCGAAGCCGTCGCCGACGTAGACGTCGGCGAGCTCGGCGAGCCGGTCCGCGAACGCGCCGCGCTCGGCGTCGTCCTTGGACGTCTCCCCCGCGTTGAAGCGGAGGTTCTCGATGACGGCGACCTGGCCGTCGGCGAGGGCGGCGACCGTGGCACGCGCCGAGTCGCCGACGGTGTCGGTCGCGAACGCGACGTCGGAGCCGAGCAGTTCACCGAGGCGCGCGGCGGCCGGGGCCAGGGAGAAGGCCGGGTCCGGCGCGCCCTTGGGCCGGCCGAGGTGCGAGGCGACGACGACCCGCGCGCCGGCTTCCGCCAGGCGGGCGACGGTCGGCCGGACGGCGCGGATACGGCCGTCGTCGGTGATCGTGGTGCCGTCCAGCGGCACGTTCAGGTCGGCGCGGACGAAAACCCGCTTGCCCGCGACCCCTTCGTCGAGAAGTTCGTCGATCGTCTTCATCTGTTGCGGTACTCCTTGGAGGACGGATGAGCACGCAAGGGGCTCGGACGGCGCCACGTTGCGCCGTCCGAG
>NZ_JBEXWB010000428.1:0-4600 GCF_040629645.1 Streptomyces sp. NPDC005899
GCCCTCCGCCCGCGCCCCCGCGGCCGACGCGAGCCGCCCGCACACCGCGAGCAGCTCCCCGCGCAGGTCCGGATCGGTGATCCTCGGGGCCAGCGCGCGCAACTCGCGGTGCACGTCACGGACGTCCTCCCAGCTGCCGCGGCCCGCACCCGGACCGGTCACCTGCCCCCGGGTGACGGCCAGCAGCTCCCGCACCTCGTCCCGGACCGCCAGCGCCTGTTCCACGTCACGGGCCGCAGCCGTCGCCGCGTCGAACGTACGGTCCCCGAGTGTGAGTGGCGCCCTCAGCGCCCCGTACAGCACACCGCGCACCTTCCGCCGTACGACGACGGGCACCGCGACGACCGAGCGCAGTCCCTCCGCGGCCACCGCCACGTCGTACTCGTGGCTGATGTGGCGCGAGGAGGGGTAGTCGGTCACCGCGCACGGACGGGACAGGGCGATCGCCTTGCCGCCCAGCCCGCTGCCCGCCGAGACGACGAGCCCCCGCAGCGCGGTGGTCTGCGCCCCGTTCAGCTCGGCGATCCGGGCGTGGCGGGCGTCGGAGAGCAGCCCGCCGAACACCATGGGCAGCCCACTCGTACGGCGCAGCCGCAGGAGGGCCGCGTGCAGCTCGGTCGCCTCGCCCTGCTCCGGCACGCCGATGACTGTCCCCCTCGGTCCTACCCCCCGTTCGGGGGTGGTGAGATCCGGGTCACTGTTCACATGATGTTAAGGGACGGGTTCACAACGAGGAGGCCACATGCCGGCAACGAGCGCGACGCATACGTTCCGGGCGGCCCGGGACTTCCTGCTCGAGCACCGGGAGGACTACCGGACGGCCTACGAGGGCTTCCGCTGGCCCCGGCCGGACCACTTCAACTGGGCGCTCGACTGGTTCGACGTCATCGCCGAGGACAACGACCGCACCGCCCTGCACATCGTGGAGGAGGACGGCGCACGCACCGAGGTCTCCTTCGCCGCGATGGCGGCCCGCTCGAACCGGGCAGCGAACTGGATGCGATCCCAGGGCGTCCGCGCCGGGGACCGGATCCTCGTCATGCTCGGCAACCAGGTGGAACTGTGGGAGACCGCCCTCGCCGCGATGAAACTGCGCGCCGTCGTCATCCCCGCCACGCCGCTGCTGGGCCCGGCCGACCTGCGTGACCGGGTGGAGCGCGGCAAGGTGCGCCACGTCCTCGTCCGGTCCGCGGACGCGGAGAAGTTCGACGAGGTGCCCGGCGGCTACACCCGCATCGCGGTGGGCGCCGGCCCGACGGGCTGGCTGTCCTACAGCGGGGCCGACGCGGCACCGGACACCTTCACCCCGGACCGCGAGACCGACGCCGACGAGCCCCTGATGCTCTACTTCACCTCCGGCACGACGGCCAGTCCCAAGCTCGTCGAACACACCCACGTCTCCTACCCGGTCGGCCACCTGGCCACCATGTACTGGATCGGGCTCAGGCCCGGGGACGTCCACCTGAACATCTCCTCGCCCGGCTGGGCGAAGCACGCGTGGTCCAACCTGTTCGCCCCGTGGAGCGCGGAAGCCACCGTCTTCATCCACAACTACACCCGCTTCGACCCCGCCCGGCTCATGGCGGAGATGGAACGCTCCGGCGTCACCAGTTTCTGCGCCCCGCCCACCGTCTGGCGGATGCTCATCCAGGCCGACCTCTCGCAGCTGAGCACCCCGCCGCGCGAGGTCGTCGCGGCCGGTGAGCCGCTGAACCCGGAGGTCATCGAGACCGTGCGGCGAGCCTGGGGTGTCACCATCAGGGACGGCTTCGGCCAGACGGAGACGGCGGTGCAGGTGGCCAACACCCCCGGCCAGCCAGTGAAGTCCGGCTCCATGGGCCGTCCCAGCCCCGGATTCAAGGTGGAGCTCCTAAACCCGGTGACCGGCGAGCCGGGTGTGTCCGAGGGCGAGATCTCGCTGGACCTCGCCACGTCACCGGTGGGGCTGATGACCGGCTACCACGGTGACCCCGACCGTACGGCCGAGGCCATGGCCGGCGGTTACTACCGCACCGGCGACATCGGATCCCGTGACGAGGACGGGTACATCACGTACGTGGGCCGCGCCGACGACGTGTTCAAGGCGTCCGACTACAAGATCTCGCCGTTCGAGCTGGAGAGCGCCCTGCTGGAGCACGAGGCGGTGGCCGAGGCGGCGGTCGTCCCCGCACCCGACCCGGTGCGGCTGGCCGTCCCGAAGGCGTACGTCGTGCTGGCGGAGGGCTGGGAGCCCGGTCCGGAGACCGCGAGGGTGCTGTTCGAACACTCCCGGGCCGTCCTCGCACCGTACAAGCGCGTCCGCAGGCTGGAGTTCGCCGATCTCCCCAAGACCGTCTCCGGCAAGATCCGCCGGATCGAGCTCCGCGAGCGGACGGCGCTGGGGACCGGCACCGAGTTCGACGAGGGTGACCTGCGATGAGCGAGCCGTCCTACGCGCACGGCACCGGCTCCACCGCCCTGCTCGGCGACACCATCGGCCGCAACCTGGCCCGGGCGGTGGAGGCCTTCCCCGAGCGGGAGGCCCTCGTCGACGTGGTGTCGGGGCGCCGCTGGACGTACGCCGCGCTCGATGCGGACGTCGAGGAGCTGGCCCGGGGACTCATGGCCTCCGGCGTCGCCAAGGGCGACCGGGTCGGCATCTGGGCGGTCAACTGCCCCGAGTGGGTGCTCGTCCAGTACGCGACGGCCCGCATCGGCGCCGTCATGGTCACCGTCAACCCGGCCTACCGGGCTCACGAACTGGAGTACGTACTCCGCCAGGCGGGGGTCTCCCTCCTGGTCGCCTCACTCGCCCACCGCACGAGTGACTACCGCGCGCTCGTCGGACAGGTCCGCGCGAACTGCCCGGAGCTGCGCGCCGTCCACCACATCGGCGACCCGTCCTGGCACGAACTGGCCGCCGCGGCGCGGTCGGTCACCTCCGGGCAGCTGAGCGCCCGTGAGGCGGAGCTGTCGTGCGACGACCCGATCAACATCCAGTACACCTCCGGCACCACCGGCTTCCCCAAGGGCGCCACGCTCTCCCACCACAACATCCTCAACAACGGCTACTTCGTGGGGGAGATGGTCGCCTACACCGAACAGGACCGGGTCTGCCTGCCGGTGCCCTTCCACCACTGTTTCGGCATGGTCATGGGAAACCTCGGCATCACCTCGCACGGCGCCTGCATCGTGATCCCCGCCCCGGCCTTCGAGCCCACGGCCGTGCTGGCCGCCGTCCAGCGGGAGCGCTGCACCTCGCTCTACGGCGTCCCCACGATGTTCATCGCGGAGCTGGACCATCCCGACTTCGCCTCGTACGACCTCTCCTCGCTGCGCACCGGGATCATGGCCGGATCCCCCTGTCCGGTCGAGGTGATGAAGAGGGTCGTCGCCGAGATGCACATGGCCGAGGTGTCCATCTGCTACGGCATGACGGAGACCTCCCCGGTCTCCACCCAGACCCGCCGGGACGACGACCTGGAGCGCCGCACCGGCACGGTGGGCCGGGTGATGCCGCACATCGAGGTGAAGGTGACCGACCCGGTGTCGGGGGTGACCCTTCCGCGCGGCGAGGCCGGTGAGCTGTGCACCCGGGGGTACAGCGTGATGCTCGGCTACTGGGAGCAGCCCGGGCGGACCGCCGAAGTCATCGACGCGGGGCGGTGGATGCACACCGGGGACCTGGCCGTGATGCGGGACGACGGGTACGTCCGGATCGTCGGCAGGATAAAGGACATGATCATCCGAGGTGGCGAGAACGTGTATCCCCGGGAGATCGAGGAGTTCCTCCACGCTCACCCGAAGATCGCCGACGTCCAGGTGGTCGGGGTGCCCGACGAGGTCTACGGCGAGGAGATCCTGGCCTGTGTCGTACCCCGCGACCCGGCGGACCCGCCGACGCTCGAGGAGGTGGCGGCGTTCTGCCGCGAGAGGCTGGCGCACTACAAGATCCCGCGCGCACTGCGCGTGCTGGAATCCTTCCCGATGACGGTCAGCGGCAAGGTGCGGAAGGTCGAACTGCGCGAGGGGTACGGCGCCTGAGGGGCCGGCGGAACGCCGTGCCGAGACTGCCGGGGGCCGCGCGGGGCGGGCGGCGGCTCAGGCGGCTTCGATGACGTCGGAGCGTATGCCCTGGGTCGCCGCCGCCCACTCGACGAGCAGCACCTCGTACTCCGCGGCCTCCACGGACGACCAGTCCTGGCCGGCCCGGGCGTCCACGAGCGCGCGAATGGCCTCGTTGGCCTCGACGGCGGCCGGATGGGTCGGCTGCGTCGGGAAAACGGGGGTGGAGTGGGTGGAAAGCCGAGGAGTTAAGACCATGCCTTCACTCTACGTCCCCATACTGACAACAGCCCGAACATATGCCTCCGGCGAGGCACAGGTGACCGAAATCATTGCATTGCCTGATGTCCCTGGGGAGTTCGCACCATCCGCGGGCGCGCAGGCAGTGATCGGGGCCGTGTTCGGCCCTCCGGGAAGTGGGCCCGCCCGCTGTTCCCGTTGTGCCCGATACCCATCGGTGGCCGGCGATCGAGGGTATCGGCGCGGGGCGAGGCGCGCGTACGGCGGTGTGCGCCGGGCGCGTTCGGCACGCGCGGCCGGCGGTGGCGCCTTGGTG
>NZ_JBEXWB010000429.1:0-4592 GCF_040629645.1 Streptomyces sp. NPDC005899
GTGGTCCGCACCGTGGTGCACGACACCAGCACCGGCGTGCCGGGACAACGGCGTGCGCGACCCGGGTGACACGGGGACGACGAAGACGCCAACTCTTGGCAGGTACCTGCCTTTCTGGCCGGGTGCGGGCCCATACTCGTGGCGTCCACCGCCGCACCACCCCACGCCCCGGCCGCCGCGAGGAGACCCAGGACCCATGGCACACCTGACCCGCCGCGCAGTCGTCACCACCGCCCTGGCCACCGCCGCCGCCGGCGCCCTCGTGCCCGCCCAGGCGGCCACCGCCGCGCCCGTCCGCCGTCGCGGCCCGCGCCCTCTGGGCCAGGCGCACGCCCACAACGACTACCTGCATCCGCGCCCTCTCCTGGACGCGCTCGCACACGGGTTCACCAGCGTCGAGGCGGACGTCTTCCTCGTGGACGGGGAACTGCTCGTCGCCCACGAGCCCGCCGCGCTCGACCCGTCCCGCACCCTCACCTCGCTGTACCTGGACCCGCTGTCGGAGCTGATCCGGGCCAACCACGGCACGGTGTACGCCGGACACCGCTCACCCCTGCGGCTGCTGATCGACATCAAGGCCGACGGCGCCGCCGCCTACCACGCCCTGGACCAGGTGCTGCGCCGCCACCACGGAATGCTGACCCGCTCCGTCGGCGGCAGGGTCCACGCCGGGGCGGTCACCCCGGTCGTCTCCGGCGACCGTGCCGCCCGCGCCCCCATGGAGGCCCAGCCGATCCGGTACGCCTTCTACGACGGCAGGCTCGACGACCTGGGCGGAGCCGCACCGGCCTCCTTCGCCCCCCTAGTCAGTGCCGACTGGACCAAGTACTTCGCCTGGCGGGGCACGGGCCCCTTCCCCGCCGCCGAGAGGCGACACCTGCGCACCCTCGTGGGCGCGGCGCACCGCGAGGGCCGGCGGGTCCGCTTCTGGGCCACCCCCGACACGGCCGGGCCGGCACGGGACGCCGTGTGGGCCGAACTCCTCGCCGCAGGCGTCGACCACCTCAACACCGACGACCTGGCCGGGCTCGAGGCATTCCTCCGGCAACGTGACGGCGGAAGGCCCTGACCGCGTCGGCGGCGGGCGGCGTGACTACCCAGCGTCAACACCCGTTCGGCGGACCCGCCGGTCCGCCGAACGGTTCCCGGGCTGCGCCACACTGGCGGCCGAAAGCCGCGATCCAGGCGCGGCGGAGGAGGTTGGCCATGGCCATTTCGATCTCGTTGGTGTTGTTGCTGCTGGTCCTCGCGGCGATCTTCCTGCGCAACGGAGGGCTCAAGCTCTCGCACGCCATCGTCTGCGCCCTCCTCGGCTTCCTGCTGGCCAGCACGAGCATGGCACCCACCATCCACCAGGGGATCACCGCCACCGCGGACGTGGTGAGCGGCCTCAGGCCCTGACTCCGCGGGCCGTGACTCATCACCTCTGGCTCCACCCATCCTCCGGGTACGGGAGAATGGCCCCGATCGCGGCAGAGCGATGCACGTGACCGGTCCGGGACGATGACCTCGTCGGCGGACCCGCACGCGCTCTGCCTGGCACGGCCGGGCCCCGACCGTTCCTCGCCTCGTACCTGGAGAACGCAGCGATGTCATTCCCGCCACCCGGCCGGCAGTCGGGAGCCGCCCACCACGAGTACTGCAACAACGCGCTCTGCTGCCGCTGCCAGCAGCGGCAGTGGACGACGAGACTGGGCGACGAGCGTCTCTGCGGCCTCTGCGCCGCCTGCTGCCGCGACTGCGGCCGGGCGCCCGCGCCCCACCTGGACGGACTCGACGACGGGCTGTGCGCGCAGTGCCGCGGGGTCTGCGGCCACTGCCGAGGCCCGCTGCCCGCCGAAGGGCCGTGCGCCTGCCGCAAGTGGAGGGAGCGAGCGGGCGGCGACCCCGTCGCCTACGTCCTCCAGGCCCTGCCCCAGCCACTCGTCCAGGCCCTCGGTCACCGCATGCCCCGTACGGTTCACGACCTGATCCACCGGGAGCTCGCCCGGCGGACCCCCGACCAGCTCCTCGAGCGCCTCGAACGCCGGTGGAACGTCCGCTGGTCGCACGCCCTCCACGAGAAGGACGAGGAGGGCCGGCGCCGCTGGGCTCCCCAGGAGATCGCCGAGGCTCTGGTCGGGCCGGGCTCCTGCTCGAACCCCCAGTGCGAGGACGGCTACCTGCTGGCGACCGACACCCCCTGCGGACGATGCCTGCGCCCCACCCATCGCTTCGTCACCTCGGTGGCCGACCGCACGGCCACCACGGAGCACGCCCGGGCGGCGGCCGCCGGCATCCGGCGGGCACTCGTGGAGGGCCGTTCGGCCAAGCCGGGCGGCAGACGGCCGCAACGCTGACGACGGACCGCGTGGTCCGCCGCCCGCCGGCGCTCATCCCCTGTCGAGTGCCGCACGCACCAGCGCCGCGGCCAGGACGGCGGGATCCTCGCCGTCGGCGAGCCGCGCCAGCTTGTCCGGTGACGGGGGCAGGCCGACCCGGTCCGCCCCCTGGAGCGCCTTCCGGTCGAGGTAGGGCGCGGCTTCGGTCCACAGGTTCTGCGCCTCGCGCAGGAAGATGTCGGCGCCCATGGGGCCCATTCCGGGAAAGCGGCGCAGACCGGCACGGAGCGCGTTCACGTCCCCGTCGGCCTCCCGGCGCAGACGCCGCAGGTCGCCGTGGTACGCGTCGAGCAACAGCTCCGCGCCCTGGCCGAGCTGGGTCGCCGTCCGCTCGTCGTACCGGCGGTAGCCTCCCTCTCCCAGCGCGTCCACCCGTTGCTGCCACGTCGCGTCGGCCATCCGGCGGGGGCTGCGCATCCCGTGCGAGAACAGTGCCCGTGCCGATGCCACCGCCACCGAGGCCCGGATCCGTGCGCTGAGCAGATGGCTCAGCACCAGGAGCTGGTACAGGGGCTGCGGGGTGTCACGCAACCGGATGCCGGCCTCCGCCGCGTACGTGGTGCCGTGCCGCTCCAGCAACGCGACGAGCGTTTCCCGGTCGCTCATGCGAAGCCGAAGATCCTGGCGATGAAGTACCCGGCGACGATCGCGGAACCGAGCAGCACCAAGGCCGCCCAGAAGACGGGATGCTCCCACATCCCGCCGTCGGGGCGCTCCGGGTGCGCCTCGCTGATGGAACCCTCCGCGGGGGGCGTCTCGGTCGGGGGTGTGAGTGAGGTCGGGGTCGGGTGTGTCAGCGAGATAGCCATACCTCCACCATCTCTCCGTCCGCCCGGCACGGCACGTGCTCGGTCGGGGCACCCACACATCCGTACGGAATTTGCGTGTCGAAAGCGCTGCTGGAGGCATGTTCGGGGCACCGTCAAGGAATGCCTGGAGTATCCGCGCCCGCCCCCGTCATCAAACTCGTCCGGCGCAGCACCGAGCCGGCCGCCGCGCAGGTGCTGCGGTCGACAGCCGCCTCCGTCATCGCCTTCGCGGTCGCCCAGTTCGTGCTGCCCGCCCCCCACCCCGCCCCGCTGACCGCGCCGCTCACAGCGTTGCTCGTGGTGCAGGTGACCCTCTACGCGACGCTCACCACAGGCATCCGACGGGTCAACGCCGTCGTGGTCGGGGTACTGATCGCCAGCGGGTTCAGCTCCCTGGTCGGGCTCAGCTGGTGGAGTCTCGGGCTGACGATCTTCACCTCGCTGCTGATCGGGCGGCTGGTCCGGGTGAACGAGTTCGTGCCCGAGGTCGCGATCAGCGCGATGCTGGTCCTCGGCGTCTCCCAGGTCGCCAACACCGCCTGGGAGCGCGTGCTGGAGACCCTCATCGGCGCGGGTGTCGGGCTGCTGTTCAACCTCCTCTTCGCCCCACCCGTGTGGGTGCAGTCGGCGGGTGTCTCCATCGGCGGGCTGGGGGAGCGGATGGGAGAGATGTTCAGGGCCCTCGGCGAGGAGATCGGCGGCAACCACCCCGTCCCGCAGGCCGCCGCCCGGCTGCACGAGGCGCGGCGGCTGGACCACGACATCGTGGAGGTCGACGCCTCCCTGCGGCAGGCCGAGGAAAGCCTGATGCTCAACCCCAGGGTGAGGCAGGGACTGCTCTACCGGGTCGTCCTGCGGACCGGACTCGACACCCTGGAGATCTGCGCCGTGGTGCTGCGCGTGCTCACACGCACGGTCACCGACCTGGCGAAGGCGCGCACCGACGAATCCCTCTTCCCGCAGGACGTGGCCGTGTGCCTCAGGGAGCTGTTCGGCCACATGTCCGACGCGATCGAGGGTTTCGCCGTGATGATCACCACGCCGATCGCCGCCAGTGGTGAGGAGGCCGAGGAGCGACTCGCCGACGCACTCGAACGCAGCCGGGCCACTCGCGACCACGTGGCGGACCTGCTTCTCGAAGACGTGCAGGAACACCCGAGGCAGTGGCAGCTGCACGGGGCCCTGCTCGCGGAGGTCGACCGGATTCTCGACGAGCTGGACATCGACAAGCGCACGGAGCGCCTGGCCGAAGAGCTCGACCGCAGGTCGGCGGAGGTCCACGAGCGCCATCCCCGGCTGCAGAACGCGCTCCGCCGGCTGCGCGGCGCCACGGGCACCACCGGCACGGCCGAGGAGGGCTGAGAGGGCCACGGCGAAGCGCGGAGACCGGGGCTTCCCGGTC
>NZ_JBEXWB010000430.1:0-4591 GCF_040629645.1 Streptomyces sp. NPDC005899
CACCCAGGAGTGAGCGGGCGGTCGGCCGGCGGGGCCGGGGACCGGCGGCCTCCGGCCGGCGCGCCTGGGGCCGGCCGCCTGGTTTGCCGCCCGGCCCCCGCCCTGGTTCGCTGGTAAGGGCGGCGGACGACGGAAAGGCCCGTGTCCCGTCCGCGGGGCGGAGGAAGGGACAGCGTCATGTGCCGATGGCTCGCGTACGCGGGTTCGCCCGTCCTGCTGGACGACATCCTGTACAAGCCGGCGCACTCGGTGATCGACCAGAGCCTGCACTCGAAGCTCGGCGTCGAGACCACGAACGGCGACGGCTTCGGTATCGGCTGGTACGAGCCGGGGTGGGGGGACGCCGCCCCGGCGATCGTGCGCGACATCGGCCCCGCGTGGAACAACCGCAACCTCCGGGAGATCGCCGGGCACGTCCGGTCGCCCCTGTTCTTCGCCCACGTGCGGGCGTCCACGGGGACCGCGGTGCAGCAGTCCAACTGCCATCCCTTCCGCCGCGGCCGGTGGATGTGGATGCACAACGGCGCGGTGGCGGACTTCGACCGGCTCCGCCGGGAGATGTGCCTCGCGGTCGACCCGGCGCTGTTCTCGTCCATCGAGGGCTCGACCGACTCCGAGGTGCTTTTCTACCTGGCCGTGACGTTCGGCCTCGATCACGACGTACCGGGCGCGGTGGCGCGCATGGCCGGATTCGTGGAGCGGCTGGGCAAGGACCACGGCGTCGAGTACCCCCTCCAGATGACGATCGCCGTCTCCGACGGCCGGCGGCTGTGGGCCTTCCGCTACTCGAGCCGGGGCCGGTCCCGTTCGCTCTTCTACAGCACCCGCGCGGAGACCGTGCGCACGCTGCACCCGGAGATGGCCCTCATGCGGGAACTGTCGGACGACACCCGGCTGGTGGTCTCCGAGCCCGTCGGCGACCTGCCGGGAGTCTGGAACGAGATGCCGGAGGCCTCGTACACGGTCGTGCCCGCGGGGGACGGTGGTGACCACATGCCGTTCGTCCCGCAGCCCGTGTGAGCCTTCGGGCGGCGCGTACAGGTGTGCCGTGCCGGCGAGCCGGCGGGCCCTTTTCCGTCCCCGGGCCTGACGGGCCCCGGGCGGGGTAGGCGAGCGGGCGACGGGTCACCCCTCACCGTGCCCGCCGCCGCGCCCGAGGGCCCGGCGGGGGAGCCTCCACCGCCCCGCCGGGCCCGCTCCGGGTGCGAAGGGGGAGGAGGGAACCGAGGATGCGAAGGGTGGCGAGCCGTACGACGGCACCGTCGTACCCAGAAGCGACAGCCCGAGGGAGACGAACACCATGGCGCCCGAGCGATCCTCATCCTCCAGCACAGCCTCGCGAGACCCGGGCCTCGCCCGGCCGGTGGCCGCACGAGCGGGGTGGAGCGAGGTGGACGTGCGGGCGGTGGACACCGTGCGGGTGCTGGCCGCCGACGCCGTCCAGAAGAGGGGCAACGGACACCCCGGCACCGCGATGAGCCTCGCCCCCCTCGCCTACCTGCTCTTCCAGCAGGTCATGCGGCACGACCCGGCCGACGACCAGTGGCTCGGCAGGGACCGCTTCGTCCTCTCGTGCGGCCACACCAGCCTCACCCTGTACATCCAGCTCTACCTCGCGGGATACGGCCTGGAGATGGAGGACCTCGAGGCGCTGCGGACGTGGGGGTCGGCGACCCCCGGGCACCCCGAGTACCGGCACACCCGGGGCGTGGAGATCACCACCGGCCCCCTGGGCCAGGGGATGGGCGCCGCGGTCGGCATGGCGATGGCCGCACGGAGGGAGCGCGGGCTGCTCGACCCGGACGCCGCGCCCGGCACGAGCCCCTTCGACCACCACGTGTACGTCGTCGCGTCGGACGGCGACATGATGGAGGGCGTCGCCTCCGAGGCCTCGTCGCTCGCCGGCCACCAGCGGCTGGGCAACCTCGTCGTCTTCTACGACTCGAACCACATCTCCATCGAGGACGACACCGACATCTCCTTCAGCGAGGACGTCCCCGCCCGCTACGCCGCCTACGGCTGGCACGTGCAGACGGTGGACTGGACGCGCACCGGTGACTACGTCGAGGACGTGGACGCACTGCTGGCCGCGATCGAGGCGGCGAAGGAGGAGCGGGACCGCCCGTCGCTGATCATGCTGCGCACGATCATCGGATGGCCGGCGCCGACCAAGAGGAACACCGGCAAGGCCCACGGCTCCGCGCTCGGCGACGACGAGGTCGCCGGCACCAAGCGCCTGCTGGGGTTCGACCCGGGAGCCTCCTTCGCGATCGAGGACGAGGTACTCGCCCACACCCGGGCGGTGGGGGAGCGCGGCAGGCAGGCCAGGCAGCGCTGGGAATCCGGTTACGAGGACTGGCGGACCGCCCACCCGGACCGGGCCGCGCTGCTGGACCGGCTGCGCGAACAGAGGCTGCCCCAGGGCTGGACCGAGGCGCTGCCGGTGTTCCCGCCCGACCCGAAGGGCATGGCCACCCGCAAGGCGTCGGGCGAGGTGCTCACCGCGCTCGCACCCGTCCTGCCCGAGCTGTGGGGCGGTTCCGCGGACCTCGCCGGCAGCAACAACACGACCATGAAGGGCGAGGCGTCCTTCGTCCCGGCCGACCGTCAGACCGAGGAGTTCCAGGGCGGCCCCTACGGCCGCACCCTGCACTTCGGCATCCGGGAACACGCGATGGGCGCCGTGCTCAACGGCATCGCCCTGCAGAGCCTCACCCGCCCCTACGGCGGTACGTTCCTCACGTTCAGCGACTACATGCGGCCCGCGGTGCGCCTGGCCGCCCTGATGAAGCTGCCCGCGACGTTCGTGTGGACCCACGACTCGATCGGCCTGGGGGAGGACGGCCCGACGCACCAGCCGGTCGAACACCTCGCGGCCCTGCGGGCGATCCCGGGGCTGGACGTCGTCCGCCCGGCGGACGCCAACGAGACGTCGGTCTGCTGGCGGGCGATCCTCGAACACCCCGACCGGCCCGCCGGACTCGTCCTGACCCGCCAGAACCTGCCGGTGCTGGACCGAGGGGACGGGTCCTTCGCCCCGGCGGAGGGCGCGGCGCGCGGCGCCTACGTCCTCGCCGCGGAGCCGGGGGACGGCGTCCCCGACGTCATCCTGGTGGCGACGGGCTCCGAGGTGCACATCGCCCTGGAGGCACGGTCGCTCCTCGCCGCCGAGGGCCTCTCCGTACGGGTCGTCTCCATGCCCTGTCACGAGTGGTTCGCGGCCCAGCCCGCCGCCTACCAGGACGAGGTGCTGCCGCCGGGGGTGCGCGCCCGGGTCAGTGTCGAGGCCGCCGTCGGCCAGGGGTGGCGCGAGGTGGTCGGTGACGCCGGCCGGATCGTGAGCCTCGAGCACTACGGTGAGTCGGCCGACTACGAGCGGCTCTACGAGGAGTTCGGCTTCACCGCGGAGGTCGTCGCCGCCGCCGCCCGCGACAGCATCGGCGACGCGGCCGCCGCACCCGTGCCGGGCGGCCGTCGCGCCGACTGAGACCGGGCCCGGTCAGCGCATCTGGCGCCGGACCAGCTGATGGAGCCGCCCGCCCGTGTCCGCGAGCAGTTCGGCGGGCGGCCCCTCCTGGACGACCCGGCCGTCGGACATCACGACGACGCGGTCGGCGTCCAGCACCGTGGACAACCGGTGGGCGATCACGACACGGGTGGCCCGCAGGGACCGGGTGCTCTCCATGACGGTGCGCTGGGTCTCGTTGTCGAGAGCGCTGGTGGCCTCGTCGAGGAACAGGACGCGGGGCCGCCGGATCAGAGCCTGGGCGATCATGAGGCGCTGGCGCTGCCCCCGCGAGGTTCACCGCCCCGAGCGTTCCCGCCCGCACCACGACCGGCCCGATGCCGGACAGCACCCGGCGGATCGGACCGACACCCATCGCCGCGCTCGCCAGTTCACCGGTGGAGCGCTCGGTGAAGAACCTCGCCGGCAGCCGCAGCAGCCGGTCCCACACCGCGGGCTGCGACGTGCTCTCGATGCGGCCCTCCATCCGCAGGATGGTCAGGTTCTGCAGCAGTGTGAAGGCCGCCGAGACGACGCCGGCCACGATCACGGCCAGCGAGACCTGCACGATGAGGGACGTCTGCGCGTTCGGCACGTACACGCGCGTCGTCGTGCGGTTGCGGGCCACCGGTACGCAGAAGCTGCGGGCCGACAGCGCGCAGGCTTCAGCAGGCCAACCTCTGCGCGGGCGGATCATCTCCTCCACGCCCGGCTACCGGTGGTCCTCGGCCCAGGGCCCGCTGCAAGTGCGTCCATTTTCTGGCTGCTATTTCTTCACGAGCTTCACCGAATGTGTTCCGGTCGCCCGCGGACCGCCTTGCCGCAACGGGGGCACATCCTGCTCAAGTGATCGCGGAACCGGCCTGGACCTGCTGCTTTGTGACAATTGCGGTGCCAGTGTGCGCAAGCCGTGTGCAGGTTCTCCCCCCATGTTCTTGTGCGGCGGTCGTGTGTGTTATCCGTGGGCGGTGGGTGAATGCGTGGAGTTTCTTTCCGTTCGTTGTGCGCTCCCGTCACACCGCCTGCGGACATGTGGGGGAACGGTGCCCTCGGGCCGCACGAGAACATGGGGGGAGAACCTGCACA
>NZ_JBEXWB010000431.1:0-4582 GCF_040629645.1 Streptomyces sp. NPDC005899
ACCGGCGTGAGCCGGTACCGCCCTCTCCCCGGTCGTGCCGAGGCGGCACGACCGCGTGCTTACAGCACCTTCGACAGGAACGACTTCGTCCGGTCGTGCTGCGGGTCGGTCAGCACGTCACGCGGGTGGCCGGACTCGACCACCACGCCGTCGTCCATGAAGACCAGCGCGTCACCGACCTCGCGGGCGAAGCCCATCTCGTGCGTGACGACGATCATCGTCATCCCGTCCTCGGCCAGTCCCCGCATGACGTCGAGGACGTCTCCGACCAGCTCGGGGTCGAGCGCAGACGTCGGCTCGTCGAAGAGCATCAGCTTCGGCTCCATGGCCAGGGCGCGGGCGATGGCCACCCGCTGCTGCTGTCCGCCGGAGAGCTGGGACGGGTAGTTCTTCGCCTTGTCGGACAGTCCGACCCGGTCCAGAAGCCGCTCCGCACGGGCCCGGGCCACGGCCTTGGCCTCACCCTTGACCTGGATCGGCGCCTCCATGACGTTCTCGATCGCCGTCATGTGGGGGAACAGGTTGAAGCGCTGGAAGACCATGCCGATGTCCCGGCGCTGGAGGGCCACCTCGCTGTCCTTGCGCTCGTACAGCTTGTCACCCTTCTGGCGGTAGCCGACCAGCTCGCCGTCGACGTACAGCCGCCCGGCGTTGATCTGTTCCAGGTGGTTGATGCACCGCAGGAACGTCGACTTGCCGGAGCCCGACGGGCCGATCAGGCAGAAGACCTCTCGCGGGGCGACCTCCAGGTCGATGCCCTTGAGGATGTGCGCGGCTCCGAAGGACTTGTGTACGCCCTCGGCCTTCACCATGGCGGTCATGCGGAAACACCTCCGGAGGGGCGGTTGCTGAAGGAGGTGAGGGCGACCTTGGCCCGCTGGAACGGCGTGAGCGGCAGGTTCCGCAGGCTGCCCCGGGCGTAACGGCGCTCCAGGTAGTACTGGCCCACGCTGAACACGCTGGTCATCACGATGTACCAGATGGAGGCGACGAAGAGCATCTCCATCACCGCGTAACTGGTCGAGCCGATCTGCGAGGTGGAGCGCAGCAGCTCGTTGTAGGTGACCGCGTACACCAGCGACGAGGTCTTCAGCATGTTGATGAACTCGTTGCCGGTCGGCGGGATGATCACCCGCAGAGCCTGCGGGAGCACCACGCGGCGCATGGTCTTCGCCTGGGTCATGCCGAGCGCGTGCGATGCCTCGGTCTGGCCCTCGTCCACCGACTGGATTCCCGCCCGGACGATCTCCGCCATGTACGCGGCCTCGTTGAGCGCGAGGCCCAGCAGGGCGCACATGAACGGCGTCATCACGTCGGTCATCTCGTCCTTGTAGACGAACGGGATGTTCAGCACCGGGAAGACCAGCGCCAGGTTGAACCAGAGCAGCAGCTGGACGTAGACCGGGGTGCCGCGGAAGAACCAGATGTACAGCCACGCCACCCAGCTGGTCACCGGGTTGCTGGAGAGCCGCATGACGGCGAGGACCACACCCAGGACCACGCCGAGGGCCATGGCGAGCACGCTGATCATCAGCGTCCGGCCCGCGCCCGCCAGGACGCTGTCGTCGAACAGTTTGTCCTGCACCGCCTGCCACTCGATGTCGCCCTGCGAGAAGGCGTACACGAGGGCGGCGAGCAGGGCCAGGACGACCACGCCGCTGATCCAGCGGCCGTAGTGCCGGACGGGTATGGCTCTGATGGTCTCCGGTGCGGTGGTGGTGGCCACGGAGACGGGTGCCGTGGCGACGGATGGGCCGCCGGGCACCTTGTCGAACTTGTCAGTCACGGTGACTGCCCTTCGGTGGTGCGCCGGTCACTTGCCGCCGTTGATGGCGGCCTTGTCGATCGCGCCGGTGCCGGCGCCCCACTTGTCCAGCACCTTCTTGTAGGAGCCGTCGGCGATGATCGCGTCCACGGCCTCCTTGATGACGTCCCGCAGCTCGGTGTTCTCCTTGCTCACGGCGATACCGAACGGGCCGGCGTCGACCTGCTCGCCCACGACCTCGAAGTCCTTGCCGCCACCGGCCTTGCGGGCCAGGTCGACCGCGACCGGGTAGTCGTTGACACCGGCGACGGCGCCGCCCGACTTCACCCGGGTCTGGGCCTCGGTGTCGTTCTCGAAGGGCTCGATCCTGACGGCCTTGGAGCCCGCGTCCGTGCAGGCCTTGGACTGCTTCTTCAGGGCCTCTTCGTAGGTGGTGCCGCGCTGGACGGCCACGACCTTGCCGCACAGGTCCTCGATGGACTTGATGCCCTCGGGGTTGCCCTTCTTGGTGTAGACGGCGGTGCCGGCCAGGAAGTAGTCGACGAAGTCGACGCCCTTGCCGAGCTTCTTGCCGCTCTCGTCCAGGCCCTGCTGGCGCTGCGGGTTGTCCGTGATCGACGACATGGCGATGTCGTGGCGGCCCGTGTTGAGCGCGGTGATCAGACCGTCGAAGGAGCCGGAGGTGAATTCGAGCTTCACGCCCAGCTGCTTGGCGAGGGCCTCGGCGATGTCGGGGTCGACACCGACGATCTTCCCGTTCTCGACGGACTCCATCGGGGCGTACTCGGCGTTCGTGCCGACCTTGATGACACCGGACTTCCGGTACTTCTCGGGCAGCTTGCCGAAGAGCGGGGCGCTGTTCTCGGACGCGCCGTCACCGGTCTTCGTCGAGCTGCTCTCGGTCTGGTCGCCGCAGGCGGTCAGCAGCAGGGTGCCGGCGACCGCGACTGCGCAGACCGCGGCAATCCGGGACTTCGCGGTCGTACGACAGAGGGTGCTTGCGGTCATGATCGAAATCCTCCGGCGGTGAGGGAGTGCTGGTGGGGTGGGTACGCACGCACCTTCGAGTGCCGCCACCTCGTGTGATTAGGGCATCTTGCCATTCGGACTCACCCAATCAGGGGGCCGGTCATGTCAAAATCGGGTAACGGGCGACCCCCGAACCTCAACGGGCCGACCTGGCAAGGCCGGACCATCTGCTGGAAAGTGCGCGCCCCTCCGGAGAATCTCCGGTGCGTCTCAACCTTCGGGCGACCTTTGTGGCGCTTAGTGGACTTGTCCAGATATTCGACTATGAGTCATGTCACCGCGTCGATACCGACTCGTCCGTGGCACGGTCCGTCCGGTAAGAAAGACCTTTACACCCCTCATCCGGGGCTCAGGGCGCGTGTGCGGCGCGCCCGCGCGTACGTGACTCCCCAGCCGGAGCGGGCCAACCGCTCGGGGCCGGGAACGTACGCGGTGCCCGCCCACCCCTCCTCAACCAGGAGTGGCCACCCTCAACTGATGAAGACTTAAGGGGTCAACACAATGGCAGCGGAGATCGTCAATCCTCGCAGCGACAGCAAGGCGCACGGTACGGCCGGCGCGGACGGGCTCGGTGCGGACGAGCCCTTCGATCCGGCCTTCGCCCTCCACCGCGGCGGGAAGATGGCCGTGCAGTCCACCGTCCCGATCCGCGACAAGGACGACCTGTCCCTCGCGTACACACCCGGCGTGGCCAAGGTGTGCAGCGCCATCGCGGACAATCCCGAACTCGTCCACGACTACACCTGGAAGTCGCAGGTCGTGGCCGTCGTGACGGACGGCACCGCCGTGCTCGGCCTCGGGGACATCGGCCCCGAGGCGTCCCTCCCGGTGATGGAGGGCAAGGCGATCCTCTTCAAGCAGTTCGGAGGGGTGGACGCGGTCCCGATCGCACTCGCCACGACGGACGCGGACGAGATCGTCGACACCGTCGTGCGGCTCGCGCCGTCCTTCGGCGGGGTCAACCTGGAGGACATCTCGGCACCCAGGTGCTTCGAGATCGAGCGCAAGCTGCAGGAACGCCTCGACATCCCGGTCTTCCACGACGACCAGCACGGCACGGCCGTGGTGACGCTCGCGGCCCTGCGCAACGCGGCCAAGCTGTCCGGCAGGACGCTCGGGGACCTCCGCGGTGTCATCTCCGGTGCCGGTGCGGCCGGTGTGGCCATCGCGAAGTTCCTTCTGGAGGCGGGCATCGGTGACGTCGCCGTCGCCGACCGCAAGGGCATCGTGAGCCGGGACCGCGAGGACCTCACGGACGTCAAGCGCGAACTGGCCGAGATCACGAACCGGGCGGGCCTGACCGGATCGCTGGAGACGGCACTGGCGGGAGCCGACGTGTTCATCGGCGTCTCCGGCGGTACGGTCCCCGAGCCGGCCGTCGCCTCGATGGCCCCGGGCGCGTTCGTGTTCGCCATGGCCAACCCGAATCCCGAGGTCCACCCCGAGATCGCCCACAAGTACGCGGCGGTCGTCGCCACCGGGCGCTCGGACTACCCGAACCAGATCAACAACGTGCTGGCGTTCCCCGGCATCTTCGCCGGCGCGCTCCAGGTCCGGGCGTCCCGGATCACCGAGGGCATGAAGATCGCGGCGGCGAACGCGCTCGCGGACGTCGTCGGGGAAGAACTGGCGGCCGACTACGTCATCCCCTCGCCGTTCGACGAGCGGGTCGCGCCGGCCGTCACCGCGGCAGTGGCCGCGGCCGCGCGGGCCGAGGGCGTCGCACGGCGCTGACCCGGCGTGCTGGGAGGGGCGGGAGGGGCGGTCGCGGTTCTGCGCGCCCTCCCC